>JBPCLD010000161.1:0-6292 GCA_051003655.1 Candidatus Limnocylindrales bacterium
GACCGTCGCCACCGAGCAGAAACTCGCTCGCCGGCAGGAGCCGGATCTCCTCCACCGGCCGTACGCCGCGCTGGTTGGCAGGGTCGAACGCCCGAAGCGATTCGATCTCATCGCCGAACCACTCGATACGGACCGGCAGCGGCTGGCCGGCGGGGAACAGGTCGACGATCCCGCCGCGCCGGGCGAACTCGCCGCGACCGGCCACCTCCGGCAGCGCCTCGTAGCCAAGATCGATCAGCTCCCGCAGCACACGCTCCTGCGACATCCGCTGGCCGGTCTTCAGGAGCAGGGGCTGTTCCGGGAGGTCCTCCGCGGCCAGCGTCCGCTGGAACAGCGCCTGCACGCTTGCGACGAGGACCTGCGGAGGGCCCGCGCGCCACGCGGCAAGAGCCGCCACGCGCGCCGCGCTCTCGTCGCGGATGAGCTCGGAACGCTCGTACGCCAGTGAGGTGCGCGGCTCGAGAGTTACCACCGTCTCAGGCCCGCCGAGCCAGGCGGCCAGCTCCTCAGCCACGCGATCGGCGATCTCGGCGTCGCGGGCGACCCAGACGAGTCGCTGGCCACTCGCGCGCACCAGCGCGGCGGCGAGGAACGACTTCGCGCCGTGCGGCATCGCGGCGTAGGTGACGTGCCGGAGGTTCTGCCCGACCCTCCTTTCACGGACGGTGCGGAAACGGTCAACCAGTGACGCGATCTCGGCGGACCGGGCGAGAAGTTCGGAGAGCGCGGAGAGATCCGGCAGGCGCGACCGGCTTGTCGGCGAGATCGCGGACCGGTGCAGCTCTTCGACTTCTGCGGCGATGCGCCGGTCGCGCGTGCTGCGACCGCGAATGCGAACGGAGCTATCAGGCATGCATCAGCGCTCCCGACCGACGCGTGGCAGGAGCCTTCGCCAGCCGGTTGTCGTCCTGACGATGTCCGGCTCGGCGCGATCGGCCTGGCCTGTCCGGCTGCCGGAATGCAACACAGCGTCCGTGCCTCTGTCGGCGGCATCGTCGAGCACAGCGGTCCACGAATTCCACTTGTTGGCCGCCCGCGATGGGCCGAGACGCGCCCAGTCTTCCACCGCGTCCGCCGCCGCGTCGATCGCCTCTTCGAGCCCGCGCTTCTCAGCGGGCGTGAAGCGGCTGAGCACGTGGTCCATCGCCTCCCGCGATGGCTGGCCGATGCCGACGCGAAGCCTGGCAAAGTCCTGTTTGCCCAGCTCGCCGATGATCGAACGCAGGCCGTTGTGCGTGCCCGCACTACCTCGTTCGCGGAGACGGATCTTGCCCAGTGGCAGATCGAAGTCGTCGACCACGACCAGGAGGTCCTCGAGTGGCGCCCGTTGGCGCGCGAGCACCTTGCGCACGGCCACGCCTGACAGGTTCATGTACGTCGTCGGCTTGACCAGCATCAGGTCGAGGCCGTGGAAGCGCCTGTGAACCGTGGCCGCGGCGTCCCGAGCCCGGGCATGACCGGTCCAGCCGGCGCGCTCGGCCAACCGGTCGAGCACCATCCAGCCCACGTTGTGGCGGGTCTCTTCATATTGACGGCCCGGATTTCCGAGCCCGACGACGATCTTCATCTCACTCATGGTCAGTGCGGCGGGCATGCTGACGGCCCGGCCGATGGCTCGACCGGGGCGGGACAATCGTACGTCGCGCCGACGAACGGGACTTGTCCTGACTCGGCCTCGACAGCCAGACGCATTGACGTTAACGCGGCGACGGCGCGACATTCGATTTGAAGTCGACACGTCCAGCCTCATCCCGCGCTCATCCGCCTCGAACCAGCCGATTGGCACTCGTCCTGCCCGTCGGCGTTCGCAACTTTCGATAATCACGTCGAAAGGTGGACGCCTTAACGGCTATGCGCCCGCTTTAGGAGTGGCATCCGCGCGGACCTGTCGATTTGAAGTCAAAAACCGGTCGATCCGGCTGCGGCAAAGGCAACTGCGCCGAGGGCCACGTCGGACGGATTCAGCGACGGGCGCGGCGGACCGAGCCAGTCAAGGTTTCCTGGCCGATCGGCGCCAGGACGATGCATTGGATGGACCGGTCTCCCACCCGCCAGCTCTGCTCCGGCGGGTACAGCGAGGTCAGGTACAGGCTCGATCTGTCGAGGGGCAACCCGACATACACCGCGAATTGCGCGGAGTACTCCCGACCGCCGTAGCTCTCCAGTTCACTTACGCCGGGGAAGGCGGCGCCGGCGTCAGCCGGGAGGCGCAGGCGGCGACATCCATGCAGGCGGCGGTTAGTCAGCCGCGCCGGGGTTGGGCGGCGGAGCGGGAGGTTCGGTCATTCGTGCGTCGGCAGCATCTCGCCAGCACGGACCTCGACGGTCAACCGATTGCCGGGCGGCGGATACGGGCAGTCGTAGGCAGGACTGAACGCACACGACGGGTTGTAGGCGAGGTTGAAGTCGAGCTCGAACTCCTCATCGTCCTTGTCGTACGGAACCTCGACATAACGCCCGGCGCCGTACGTTTCCTTGCCTGATGTTTCATCGCGAAAGGGCAGGAATATGACCTCATAACCCTCTGCATCGTGGGTCAGAAAGCCAGTCAGCCGATATTCGATCGCCTCGAACAGGAACACGAGCTGACCGGCGACGACCATCTGACGTAGCTGCCCGGTGGACGTGGCCAGAGTGACCGTGTCGCCGGCGCCGGCAGTCGCGCGGTCGAGTGTGCAGAGCAGCCGCCACTCTGACGCTGGTGGAAAGTAACGTGGGCCATCGAAGCCCGGCGCTGGGCCCTGGCCCTTCCAATCGAACTGGTGCTGGTAGAAGTGTCTGGCGGCTTCGCGCATCGCTTCAAGCTCGGCCCGCCAGTCGAACGTGTGGACGTGCTCGTCGTGCGTCATACCCGTCCCATTACCTCTCGCTCCAGCGCTCGCATCGCATCGCGCTCCACCGGATCCGCGTGATCCCAGCCGCTGATATGGAGCACGCCATGGACAACGAGCAAGCGCAACTCGTCCACGGACGACCACGTTACGTCGCCGGTCTGACCTCCGCGACCCTGGTCAGCCTGGGCGATCGCTCGTTCGACCGAGATCACTATGTCGCCGAGATGCTGCCGCTGCCGGGCCGGACGCTGGTACGGCGGTTCGACCGGACGCCTGACCGACTGGTCGTGCGACTTGCCGGCGTGCGGCGGAAAGGCGGACGGCGGCAGAAGCGGGAAGGACAGCACATCGGTCGGACCATGGTTGTCCATGTGCTGGTCGTTGAGACGGGCCAGCTCACGGTCGTCGGAGAGGATCAGGGCAATGCTCGCCGGTGACGGAGCGCCGGCGGCGGTCAGGGCATCAGCGGCGGTTCGTGCCAGGGTGCCGGCCGATACCAGCGACGGCGCCGCAGGCGAGCGTGAGATATCGATCCGCCACGGCCGCAGATAGACGGCCCGGACGGTTGGCTCGACGCGCTTAGGCCGAGCCACCGGCCGCGCGACGCGACTCGATCTCGACGATCTTGTTCTGCGGGTATTCGATCCGCCGGTGGTACATGCCGAGCAGCTGCGCCACGAAAGCTTCCCGGATCCGGTCGAGGTCGCGCAGAGTCAGGTCGCATTCGTCGAACTGGCCGTCCTCGAGGCGCTCGCGGATGATGCGCGAGACCATCGCCCTGATGGTCGACTCGTCAGGCGTGCCGAGCGATCGAACGGACGCCTCAACGCTGTCGGCCAGCATCAGGATGGCCGCCTCCTTGGATTGCGGCTTGGGGCCGGCGTGCCGGAATCGATTCGCGTCCACGGTCGCGGCAGCCTCCTTGGCGGCCGCTGTTCCAGGGAGCGCGCCGGCATTAGCCACGGCCTGCTCCTGGGCGCGTCCGTAGAAGTAGCTCATCGTTGCCGTGCCGTGATGCTGGGGAATGAATGCGATGAGCGGCTTCGGCAGCTTGTACTCATAGGCCAGGTCGATGCCATTGGCGACGTGCGCCTTGAGCAGCGCGACAGATTGGTCGGGCTCCAGCACATCGTGGATGTTGTCGTTGGCCGCTTGGTTCTCGATGAACGCGGCCGGGTTCGAAAGCTTCCCGACGTCGTGGTAGTAGGCGGCCACGCGGGCGAGGAGTGGGTCGGCGCCGATCGCCTCGGCGGCTCGCTCGGCGAGATTGCCAACCATCAGTGAGTGGTGGTACGTGCCCGGCGTCTCCAGCAGTAGCCGCCTGAGAAGCGGTTGCGACGGGTTGGCGAGCTCCAGCAGGCGGAACGAGGTCGTGATCCCGAACGCATTGCCGAGGATGACAAAGGATCCGAGTGCCGCGATGGCCGCTCCCGCCGCGGATGCGGTGGCCGCTCCAGCGAGCTCGAAGAACCCGGCGAAGTCACGATCCCCGAGGAGAGTGAACAGGGTGACGACCGCGATCTGCACCAGGGCGATGGCCACGGCGGCCTGCACGAACTGGCTCAGCTTCTCGCCGCGCCTGACGGCAATGATGCCGGCGATCCCTCCGAAGAAGACGTACGCGGCGAACTCGACGCTGCCGATGATCGCGCCACCAAGAAGCGCAACGACGCCGGTGACCATGACGGCTGCGCCCGCGTCGAGCAGGACCGCCAGCAGCAGACCTACGGCCGCGACCGGCACGACGTACGGAAGGACCGACCGATCCCCGGTCACCTTGAGCGCGACGGAAGCCCCGATAAGGACTAGGGCGATCAGCAGCAAGGCGCTGCTGCGGTGCCAGATCTGGGATCGGAAGCGCCAGATCCAGGCCAGCAGGAGGACGACCGACAACAGGGCGAGCAGGAACCACCCGCCGGCGCGGACGGCATCCGGACGCGGGTTGAGCAGACCGAACTTATCGAGCTTCTCGCGCGCTATGTCGTCGACACGGTCGCCGCGGCGGACGATGATCTCGCCCCTGCTGAGATCCACGCTGGTCGGTGCCACGAGGTTCGCGGCCTCGGTTCGCGCCTGCTCCGTCGCGGTCTCGTCGAACGTCGAGTTGGCAACGACGAGCGGCGACAGTATCTCGGCCGCAAGAGCGCGCTCGTCCGCGCCGAAGCGGACGCTCATGCGCTCGGGGATCGAATCGCGTACGTCGGCCAGCAGCGTGCCACGGACCTCCTGACGCTCAACTGCCTCGAGGACGCGCAAAAGCTCAGCTTTGAGAGACGTCCACCCGAATGGCTCGAGCGCGGCGAGCGTCTCCTGGGCGGCCGGAGACAGGCTGGGAATGGCGGAGCGCAGGGCGACCTGGCGCGCCTCTGGTGTGAGCACGGCGGCAAAGGCCGCATCGACCGGGCTGAGGATCTCCTCGAGCGCGTTGATCTGCTGGATGGCGGTCAGCTGGCCACGCTCTGGCGAGTAGTCGTATTGCGGCCCGACCTGCTCGCGCGCTTCGTCCCGCGCCAGCCGGGTCAACTCATCGCTGTCGTACCTGAGCGCGCGCGGGGCGACGATATCGACCGTCGCCACGTCGCCGACGATCGCACCCGGGCCGGCAAACGGGCCCGGCAGGGCATCAATCGCGAGCACGCTTCCCAGCGCCGCCACCATCAGCAGCGTCGCGATGACGAGCCGGACAGCGTCGATTCGGGCGAAGCGGCGGACGGCGGCGGATCGGGCGAGCATGTGGTGGTGGCTTCTCGGCTCGGGCCTAGTGGCCGGCCGAGTCGTGGCCGGCCAGGTCGCGCCGCGCCAGCTCGCGAACTACCGCCCCGCTCACGAGCTTGCCATCCGCTCGACCTCTGGTCTTGGGCACCAAAGCCGCCATCACCTTGCCCATATCGCGCGGGGATGACGCGCCCAACTCGTCAATCGTTTCCTTGACCAGCGCCTCGACCTCGGCCTCGCTCAGCTGGGTGGGCAGGTACGCCGACAGAATGTCGATCTCGCTCTGCTCCCGGTCGGCTGCGTCCTGGCGCCCGGCGGCCGCGTATGCGTCGATGGACTCGCGCCGTGTCTTCGCCTCGCGACCGAGCACCGGCAATACCTCGTCATCAGTCAAGGCGCGACCGGCCGCTTGTTGGGAGTTGTAGGCAGCCGCAATAGCCATCCGCAGAGTGTCGCGACGAAGCTCGTCGCGACTGCGGATGGCGTTAGTGAGGTCTTCTTGGAGCCTACTTGAGAGGGTCACCGATCGGCGTTCCTTGGGCTGAGCGCCGCGGTCGTGATCCGAGTATTCGGCGGGCTTGTTGCCCGCTGGCTACTCGGACCGAGCGGCCTTCTTACGCTTCGCTTCCTTGCGCTTGCGCTTGACGCTGGGCTTCTCGTAGTGCTCGCGTCGGCGAGCCTCGGCGAGGATGCCGCTCTGCTGGATCTTCTTGTTGAAGCGTCGCAGGGCACTCTCGAAGGTC
>JBPCLD010000162.1:0-18808 GCA_051003655.1 Candidatus Limnocylindrales bacterium
TCAGCAGGATCGGCAGCAGCGCACTGAGCAGGATGCCCAGCCAGGCGCTGCCGTCTGACGCGGGGGCGCCGACGACCGCGGGGGTCTGGGTGCAGGTACTGGGTGACGCCTGACAAGCGGTGGCGACGTCGGTCTGGACGTCGGTCCGGAGCTCGTTCGGGACGAGGCTGGTCTTGATCCTGGGCTTGTTCGTGGCCGGGTCGACTTCCTTGGTCTCGATCTGGAGGAGCTGGCCACGCTGAGTGACCTTGGTCACCTCACCCTTCTGGACCAATTCGAGGGAGGAACCCGGACTGCTGTAGTCGATCGGCTTCTCGGCGTCGCCGGGGAATATGAACATGTAGAGAAGAGCCGCGGTGCCCACAACAAGCACCAGCGTCACGATGCCGTTGCGGAGAAAACGATTGTTCAATGGGGAAGGGCCTCCGGTGACCGAGCACGCAGGCGCGTCGCGGTCAGGCGATTATAAACTCAGGACGCTTGCGGCCCAAGTAAGCGCACGGTAAGGACGCATTTCGAAATCCGCAGGGACGGCGGGCCTGGTAGCGGAGGGCGGATTCGAACCACCGACCAAGGGCTTATGAGTCCCCTGCTCTACCACTGAGCTACTCCGCCGCCGACGGGCCAGATTCTAGCGCAGCCACCCTCGACAGCGCTCGAGGACGCCCGCCGATGGGACAGGCGAGACGGCTTCGCCGCGCTTCTCCGTCTGTTGCCGACCAGTCGAAGTTATGCCTTGCAGTCGCACGCGGTGGTCACCAAAGAGCGGCATTCGGTTGGATTGCAGTTTCGTTGCACCGGACCACGTCGAGGGTTGACACCCCCTATCGTGGTGCTAAGGTTCACCGCGTTGCCACCCGTGGCCGTGTTGTCACGTCGTGGTTGAGCAGGGGAGGTATTCGCAGATGAAGCGACCGGCGGCCATCACGCTGGCGCTGCTCATGGGGCTCACCACTGCGGCGGGCACCGTCTTCGCGCTGAGCGACTCGCAGTCGCTGCCGAACGCTCCGACGGGCTGCGTATCCGACAACGTCTACTTCCTGGGCGTGGTCAACGACGGCAACCAGCCAGACAACCCGCGACTCGATTTCCAGGCCGACGTCGCCAACTTCGAGTACTTCCTCCAAACGCTGCGTGGCACCTACTGCATCCCAGACGACCAGGCCACGATCCTTGCGTTCCAAAACAATTTCCTCGTTACGACCACCAACAGGACGTATCCGACGGCATCCGAAGCCAACGTCAAGGCGGAGATCGCGCGCTTGGGCGCGCTCGCCAACCAGTATTCGGACTCGATCTTCTTCTTCTTCCTGTCCAGTCACGGCATCGTCTACACGGGTGCAGGCTGGACGGGCGGACCGTCCGAGTGCCCCATCGAGCGTCTGACGGGTTCGCTGTCCGGCCTTGTGCCGGGCGGTGGTGAGACGGGCGACTTCTTCGATTGCGAACTCGGCGCAGCGCTCAGCTCGAGCTTCGCTCCCACGACGCGCATGTTCGTCGACGTCGACTGCTCCGTCTGCGGTGGCTTCAGCGAGAGCCTCACGGCGGTTAGCGGCACCGTCCCGGACAATGCGGCATCCGCGCCTTCAGGCGTGGTCGCGCCAAATCGAATCGTCGTTACCGGCTGCGCAATGACGACGGAGTGCTTCGGCTCCGACGCCGCTGAGAACGGCGGCGTCTCCTATCACCACATGCGCCGCGTGCTAGAGGGCGCGCTTGCGTGCGATGGCTGGACGGTACCGGGCTTTCCCGACGTGGAGGGCTTCGACGTGCCGGTTCAGGGTGAGCCGTTCCGCGGGCTCGACGGCCTGTGCACGGCAAGCGAGTGGTTCTTCGCCGCGGTCTGGAGCGCCTACTCCACCCAGGACGTCCTCGGCATCCAGCAGCAGTTCCGCATCAAGTACGGCATGGCCTCGCTCGACGACGACATCCTGATCGTGGACAACGTGCCCGATCCCACGCCCACGCCAACGTCGACACCTACACCTACCCCGGACAACTGCGTGACGAGCAATTGGGTCGACACGCTCGAGCCCAGCGCGCGCAGTGGCTGGCGGACCGGTACGGCTTCCAACGAGCTCGCGCCTTTGAGCCCGACCTGGTCGGTGACAGTCGACACCGGCGCGCACAGCCTGACCAATTCGTGGTCGAACGACGCCCGGACGCTGGGGCTGAAGGACACGCGCCTGATCGCGCCGACACAGAAGGTCGGCCGGACTACCCAACTGAGCTTCTGGCAGCGCTTCCTGTTCGAGGATGGCTTCGACGGTGGAGTGCTGGAGGTGAGCGCGGACGGCGGTGCCACGTGGGTCGATGTGACCAACAAGGGATCATTCCTGAGTGGCGGCTACAACGGCACGATCAGCACCGAGTTCGGCAGCGCCATCGCCGGGCGCCGTGCATGGACCGGCGGGGAGTTCACGGCACGGGTCGATCCGATGACCCAGGTCGTGGTCTCGCTGGGCGGGTTCGTGCCCACCGGCCAGAAGAGCATCAACCTCCAGGTCCGCTGGCGTTTCGCCTCCGATGAGATCGCCGCGGGCGCGACGCCGGGCGATGAGTGGTGGGTCGACGACATCCAATTCGCCAACGTAGTGGTCACCTGTTAGTGAACGCGAAACAGAATCCGTTGAAGTCACAGAGGAGAAACTCGATGAACCGGTCACTCGGCGTAGCCATCGCACTGGTTTTGGCGCTCACGGGCACCGTGCCCGTGTCGGCGCTCGACACGTGGACGTCGAAAGTCGATGCGTCCGTGCTCCAGGCCGCCGAGGCGGGGAACACTGAGTTCATCGTCTACATGGCCGCCAAGGCTGACCTGTCCGATGCCAAGCTGCTCGGCAGCAAGGCGGCCAAGGGGTCGTTCGTCTACAAGGCGCTGACCGACACGGCCCGCGCGAGCCAGGCTCCAGTTCTTGCCTTGCTGCGCGACCTGGACGCACCGGCGCAGTCGTTCTGGATCTCGAACAGCGTGGTCACCCGGGGCGGCCTCGACCTGCTCCAGGCCGTCGCGCAGCGCGCCGACGTGAAGGCGATCTATGCCGTCGGCAAGGGTGAGTTGCACGAGCCCGTTCAGCGCGGTAGCGCCACCTCGGTCTCTGGCACCAACGCGACGGACGCAACGGCCGCCGTCGGCCCAAGCATCGATTACGTTCAGGCTGACGACACGTGGGCGCTCGGCTATCGCGGCCAGGGCGTCGTCGTCGCCGGTGCCGACACCGGCGTCCGTTGGACGCATAACGCGATCAAGCGCCAGTACCGCGGCTTCAACGCTGCGACAGGTAACGCCGATCACAACTACAACTGGCACAACGGCTCCGGGCCGAACCAGGCCTGCTCGGACGGCACGGTTCCATGCGATGACAACGACCACGGCACGCACACCGTCGGCACGATCGTCGGCGATGACGGCGGCGCCAACCAGATCGGCATGGCGCCCGATGCAGAGTGGATCGCCTGCAAGAACATGAACAACGGCGTCGGCGTCGTGCCGACCTACATGGACTGCATGCAGTGGTTCATCGCTCCGACCGACAGCAGCGGCAACAACCCGGATCCGTCGAAGGCGCCCGACGTCGTCAACAACTCGTGGGGCTGCGTCGAAGCCTGCGCGCCACCGATGCTCAAGGACATGATCGACGCCTCGCGGGCGGCAGGCATCTTCTACGCCGTCTCGGCGGGCAACGACAACCAGTTCTTCCTGGGCCTGACGATGGCCTGCAACACGATCAACTTCCCGCTCGCCGTGTATGACTCGGCCTTCACCGTGGGCGCGACGGATGCCGCCGCGAACGGCGTGCCGAATGACAACATTGCCGACTACAGCAGCCTGGGCCCGGTTACCACCAACCCCTCCGAAGGCCTTCTCTACAGGAAGCCGGACATCGTCGCGCCGGGCACGAACGTCCGGTCCGCCATCGCATCCTCAGACAGCGACTACGCCGCGTTCAGCGGCACCAGCATGGCCGGCCCGCACGTTGCCGGCGTCGTCGCGCTGATCCTGTCGGCGAACCCGTCACTGCGCGGCGACGTGGCCACGATCGAGCGCATCATTCGCCAGTCGTCCAAGCCGCTGACCAGCAACCGCGGTTGCGGCGGTGACACCACCACCGAAGTACCCAACAACGAGTTCGGCTGGGGCCGCATCAACGCGCTGGCTGCAGTGCAGCTGGCCCTGGAGACGCAGCCCAGCGTGCCGGTTCAGGACCCCGAGGGCGAGGCTCTCGACCCGGCCCACAATACGCCTATCCCGTGCGAGGCGCTCAGCACGCCCGGCCTGCTGCCGCGCTCCGCCAAGAACATCGCCCACGTCGCCAACGTTTGCGGCATTGCCGGCACGGATATCGAGTTCCAGTCGCGCACCGATGACGAGGGTGTAGTCCACGACTACGCGTTCGTCGGGACGATGGGCGCAGGCACGCGCATCTTCGACATCACCGATCCGCAGAGGCCCGTATGGGTCGGCGGTTACACCGATCCCGGGTGGCAGAACGACGTCTCGCTCTTCGGCGACAAGATGATCATCGCTTTCGATCCGTTCGTCGGTCCCATCCACCTGTCCGACTGCCTCAAGGCCAAGAACCCGACAAGCACGAGCGGCGGGGTAGACGTCATCGATCTTGACTTCAACCCACTCGCCGCCAAGGACAAGCTGCCAACGACCTTCACCACCAGCCGTCTGGGCTGCTACCTCAACCAGCAGGGCGGCGGCGCGCACACGATCACCGTGCATCCGAGCGGTGAGTGGCTATCCGTCAACACGTCGGCCAGCGGCATCGAGGTCGTCGACCTGCGCAACAACGCGCTGACGCTCGTGCGAAAGATCCCGTCGGCCATAGTCGCCTCTGCACACGACGTCTTCTTCTCGCGCGACGGCAACACTCTGTACAGCGCCGGAGTCGGCTCAACGCGAATTGTCGACGTCAGCGACATCTTCAATCGCGCCCCAACGCTGATCGCGAACGTGCCGAACAGCGCACCCGCAGGGCAAGCGGACGGCCATGTAGTCGCCATCTCTCACCAGTCCGACACTACGGCCGACGGCCGGTTGATGATCGTGACCGACGAGAAGGGCGGCGGCCTGTCGCACACATCCTGCAACACCAGCGCCACCGGATCCATCGGCGGCGCCCACTTCTGGGCGCTCGAGGAACTGGCCGGCGTCGCCAAGAGCACGGGCGCCAGCGTCTCGGCTCCGCGCAAGGTGGGGACCTGGATCTATCCCAACCCGGGGCTGGCCGTCGACGAACTCGATTCAGTGCTCGCCAGCCTCGGCCGAACCGAGCGCGCCTGCACCATCCACGTCTATCGCGCAGGTGGAAACGGCGGGCATTCGCCGGCGGCACCGGGAGTTGGAGACGACGGTAACGACGGCGTCTCACGCCTGCCGGTAAACGAGATCGTCTCCGCCCACTACGGCGCCGGCGTATGGCACATCGACGTGATGTCTCCTCCGGGTTCGTTCGACGACTCGCGTACCACGTGGGGCCGCACGCTCGGCTGGAACGTGATGCCGGGTGCCGAGACGTGGTCGGCCAAGGAGTACAAGGGTCACATCTACACAGGCGACATGACGCGTGGCTTCGACGTCTACCGGTTCATGCCGTGCGATGGCATCACGTGCGTCGTGCTGCCGACCGACCAACCCAGCCCGACACCGACACCGACACCCACACCAACGGCGACACCTACGGCGACGCCGACGGTAACGCCCACACCGACACCCACGCCGACACCGACGCCCACGCCCGACCAGTGCGTGACGACCAACTGGATCGACACGCTGGAGCCCTCCCATCACCCCGATTGGACGTGGTCCACGGCGAGAAACGACGCCGGCCCGACAAGCGCAACGTGGTCCCACCAGGTGGATACGGGCGCGAAGAGTGCCACCCACTCGTGGTCGACCGACGCGAAGACACTCCTTCCCAAGGACGATCTCCTGTACGCGCCGACTCAGACGATCGGCCGCACGACGCAGCTCAGCTTCTGGCACCGATACTTCACCGAGGGCGGCTTCGACGGCGGCGTGCTGGAGGTCAGCCTTGACGCCGGTGAGACCTGGGAGGACGTGACCGCCAGGGGCTCGTTCGTCAGCGGTGGCTACACCGGCGCGATCGATATCCGCTTCAACAGCCCCATTGCAGGCCGGCCCGCCTGGACCGGTGGAGTGGAAACGGCCCGTACAGATGCGATGACGCAGGTCGTCGTGTCCCTGGGCGGCTTCGTGCCTGCGGGACAGCCGAGCATCAACGCGATGCTCCGCTGGCGCTTCGCCGCCGACGATGCGGGGGTCGGTGCGTTGCCCGGCGACGCGTGGTGGATCGACGACATTCAGTTCGCCAACGTGGTGGTCAGCTGCACGCAGCCCACTCCCACGCCGATACCGACTCCGACGCCCACTCCCACGCCGACACCGACTCCGACGCCGACGCCGACCCCGGCACCGGCCGACCTGGTCGTCAGCGCCATGAGCGCCTCCGAGCAGAAGGCCAAGGCCGGCGACACGGTGGTCATCAGCGCGACGATCACCAACAACGGCGCCTCGGGCGCCGGGGCCAGCCGGACAGAATTCCGCCTCGGTGACGGAACGGTGGTCGGCACGGTCGACACGCCCTCCTTGGCAGCTGGTGGCAGCGCCACCGTCCAAGTGGGCTGGGACACGCGCGGCGCCAACGGTGACCACGTCATCACCGCCACCGCCGACAGAGCCGCGACAGTGGCCGAGAGCAAAGAGGCCAACAACACCGGCAATCTGTCGGTGACCATCCGCGGCAACAAGGTCCAGAACCAGTCCTTCGAGCAGCCCAGCAGTCAGGGCAACGAGCCCGAAAGCTGGGATGGTCACTCCACCAGTGCGGGGACGACCAGCTACGACCAGAATTCGGGCAGTGCCTCGGACGGCAGTGACTCGGTCTCGGCCACGGGCACCGGCGGCAACGCGACCCTGGGCGGCGTGCCGACCTGGACCAGCGCGCCGATCACGGTCACGCCGGGTGAGCTGCTGACGCTAGAGATAGACGTCAAGAGCGTCGGCCTGTCAAGCGCGCCGCGGGTCAGCGTGGCCTATCTCGGCGCGACCGGGCAGCTGCTCAGCACGGTCGACGTGTTGACCGCGCCCCTGACCACCAACGGTGCCTTCACGACGTTGAGCCAGATGCTCGTCGTCCCGGCCAACGTGACCAGCATGCGCATCGTCCTGGCGGGCTTCAGCCCGACGGACATGCGCACCGCGGGCACGGTGACCTTCGACAACGTCGGCCTGTTCGGGGAATAACAAGCGACGGCCGGAGGTCGGCTCTGCTGGCAGCCGGCTGCTCGTGCGCAGCAGCGGCCGAAGGCCGACTGAGCAAGCGACCTTAACCAGGCAGTTCCTTTAGCAGCACTTCGAGCCAGCGAGCGGGGTCCGGGAAACCGGGCCCCGCTTTCTTATCACGCGCGACACGTGCCCGGAGACACCCTTCGTTACCCGTTTCCTGCACCGCGGGGTAGGCTTCTGCCCAGCCGTGACAACCGCAGAGAAGCCTTCCAAGGCGTCGCGTGCCCGGCCAAGGGCTCGTCGGCGCCGGCGAGAGAAGATCCAGCTGCTCATCGTCGATGAGCATCCGCTTCAACGCGCCGGTGTCAGGACGCTGCTCGAGAATGAATCAGCGGTCGACGTGGTGGGCGAGGCCAACACCGTCGACGAGGCGGTCGATGCCTGCCGCCAGCAGCCCGTCGACGTCGTGCTTATGGACGTCGACGAAGCCACCACAGACGCGGTCGAGGACATCCGCCGGCTGCGCGGCGAGCTCGCCGCTGACGGTGCGCTGGTGGTGCTGGCGCGGCACGAGGACGACGAGGGCGTGTATCGCGCGGTAGTCGGCGGCGCGGCCGGTCACGTCGGCGAGGATGCTCCGGCCGAGGAGCTGGTCGACACCATCAAGCACGCCGCGCGCGGGCGCGACCCGATCAGCAAGACGCTGGCCAAACGACCCGCTGTCGGCCGCCGCGTACTCGAGGCATTTGCCGCCCTTTCGGCGCGTGGCCCGGTCCGCCAGGAACACGAGTTGACCGAGCGCGAGTTGAGCATCCTGACTTTTGCCGCCCAGGGTCAGACGAATCTGCAGATCGGTCGGTCGCTGGGCGTCAGCGAGCACACCGTAAAGAGCTCCATCTCGCAGATCCTGGCGCGGCTCGGCCTGCGCCATCGCACCGAGGCCGTCGTCCACGCCCTCCGCAATGGTTGGATCAGCGAGGCGTCGGTGCAAGAAAAATCGGCCGCCGGATCATCCGACGGCCGATTTGTGAGGCCTGGTTTCTAAGACGGGTTACGCCACGCGGCGCCGGGTCAGCATGTTGACGACGAGGACGACGATCACGGCGCCGATGATGGCGACGATGATCGACTGGATGTTCACGACATCCCCACCTTCACGCCCGCTGCCGAATCCCAGAGCGTTGGCAAGGAAGCCGCCCACGAGGGCGCCGACGATCCCAAGCACGATGTGGCCGATCATGCCCCAGCGCTCATCGCCCTTGACGAGCATCCCGGCGATGAGGCCGGCGATGGCGCCGAGCACAATCCAGGCAATGATGGTTACGATCATTCAGAAACCTCCCTGCGGAATATGACCCCCGGTCGCACAAGTCTCGCTGTTCAGAGGGGTTGCGCGCGTCATTTTCGGGCACACGTCTCGTTGCGATCGGATTGCGGTTTTGGGGCGCCTACGCCTGGTTGACCTCGCGGATGACCCCCGTTTCGACCTCGTAAACGAGGCCGTGCACGGGAACGGCGCCCATCCACGGGTGTGCCTGGATCCGCTCAACCTGGCGGCGCACGTGCGCGTCGAGGTCATCGAACGGGCCAAAGTGAGTCTTGCTCTGCTGCCCGCTCTGGCGCTCGAGCCGGGCGCGAAGGTCGTCGTCGTCCAGGCCCTGGAGACCGCAGCCGGTGTGGCCTAGTACGACGATCTCGTGGGTGCCGAGGATATGGCGCGACAGGAGCAGCGAGCGCAGCGCATCCAGGCTCGCCACGCCACCCGCGTTGCGGATGATGTTCGCGTCACCGGCACGAAGGCCAAGGATGTCCTCGACGACCATGCGCGTGTCCATGCACGTCAGGATCGCCAGACCGGCGAGCGGTGTCGCCGCCAGTCGCGACCGATCCAGTTGATCTGCGTAGCGCCCGCTCTCCGAGAGCAGCCGCCGGTATTCGTCAGACAGTGAGCGAAGGGTCGTCGCGGCGGCCGACCTGATTGGCCTGCTCCCCGAACCGAGTCAGCAACTCGCCGACGGTGATGCCGCCGTACCTGGCAGCCACTCTCTCGCGGGCGAGTCGCCATGCCGCACGTACCGGCCGCGGTCCGCGCTGGTCCAGCTCGGCGAGCGGGATGGCAAGGTGCTGCTCAATGCCCGGGATCCGGCGCATCTGTGCCGCCAGCAGCGCCGCCGCCTCGCCGACCGGCATGTCCTCGGTGATGCGAGGAAGCGCGGCGGCACCATTGGCGACGGTCCGGGTCAGTGGCGTCACTTGTGCGGCGCGGCTGACAGCCTCAGTCGCCCGGGCAATTGCCGCATCGGCTTGATCCAACGTCTCGATCGGCTTGCTTACTGCCTCGGCCTTTGTTGAAGGCTTGGCTGACGCCGATGCGGGCGGCACCGGCACCGTCGGCGTCGCCGGGCGGCCCGGTCGCGACGATCCAGCACCACCGCCGCCACTTGGCGCCGGCCCACGACCACGCACTCCGCCGGTCGTAGCACCGCCCATCGCGTTCGAGATCAGCGCCGGGACGTCAAGGCCGGTCAGGCCCTTCACGGTGGCGGTGGCCTCGGTAACGGTCCGCGTCGTGTTGCGCACGAGCTCGGAGGCGCCATCGTTCGATAGGACGGTCAGGTTGTCGATCGCCGACATGGGCTCGGCCGCCGCGCGGACGATCTCCGGCAACATACCGAGCACGGTCTGGATGACGGCCGCCTCGTTGAACTTCTGGAATGCCTCGGCGCGCAACGCCAGAGCCTTGGCCTCGGCCTCGCCCTTGGTGAAGGTGATACCGGCTTCGGCGTTCCCCTCGAGGGTCACGCGCTGGGCCTCGGCCTTCGCATTCACCTCTACGACGTGTGCCTGCGCCTCGCCCTTGACCGAGATCACCGCCGCCTCGGCCTGGCCGGCGAGCTTCTGGCGCTCGGCGTCGGCCTGCGCAGCGGCGATACGTGCGGACTTGTCGCCCTCGGCACGCCGGACGACGGCCTCGGCCTCCGCCTCGGCCGGGCGTACGGTCGATGTGAGCAGCTCCTGCTGCATCCGGGCCGCTTCAAGTTTGGCCAGCTCCGTCTGGCGCTGGGTGACTTCCTGCTGTGCCTGGGCCTGGGCGAGTGGCCCTGCTTGGCCGGCGCGTGCCTGCGCAGCGGCCGTCTGAGTGAGCACATCGGCGCGGCGCAGCTCGACATCTCGCTCGGCATCGATCTTGACCTGCGAAGCTTCGGCTTCGCGGACCGCGGCTTCCTGGTCTGCAGTCGCCTTCGCCATTCGAGCGTCGCGCTCGACGATCGCAAGCTTCTGCTGGCCGAGCAGGTCGACGTAACCCGACTCGTCGTTGATCGACTGAATGGTGAACGCGTCGATCTGGAGCCCGGAAGTCGCCAGGTCGCCCTTGGCCGAGTCCTGGACCTGCTGCAGGAGTTTCTGGCGGTCCATGATCAGCTCCTCGATCGTCAACGTGCCGACGATCGATCTAAGCGAGCCCTCGAGGACGTTCTTGACGATCGAGTCGACCTGCTCGTCCCTCGAATCGAGGAACCGTTCGGCAGCGTTGCGGATCGATTCGACGTCGCGCCCGATCTTGAACGTCGCGACGCCCTGCACTGCAACCTTGATGCCCTGGCTCGTCACGGCGTCTGGCAGAGCCACGCTGATCTGGCGCGCGGTGAGCTTCATGCGGCCGACCTTGTGAATCAACGGGAGAACGAACGTTCCGCCGCCCACGACGACCCTGATGCCCTTGTCGGCGGCCGTAGCAGTTGCCGCGGCGACCTGGCCCCGCTCGTCGCGCACCTTGGACCCGCGTGATCCGGCGACGATCAACGCCTCATTGGCGTTCGCCACCCGGTAACGGCTCGCGACGTAGAAGACGAGTAACGCCAGGACGACGATCAGCAGAATCGCCAGCAACGGGCCGGTGCCGACGAAGGTGAAGATGTCAGGCAATGGATTTACCTCCCTCGCTCGCCGGCTGGGTGGCGAGCGTGACAACGAGCGTGGATCCGGTTACGTCGGTGACCAGCACCGCGCTGCCGGCGGGAATATCCCGGTCCGCTGTGGCTGATACGTCGTGGGTCGAACCGCCATAGCTCAGCAGGACTGAGCCGTTCCTGCCGGCCGGAATGGTGACGGTGACGCGTCCACGATGGCCGACCAGATCGTCAAGGCTGAACGCTGACGGCGCCTCTGCCCGGCGCAAAGCTCCAAAGACGAGCCACACGATGACGGCGCCGATTACCCCGAATACCAGCCCGACTAGGGACGCCGGTCCGGCAGCGAGATTGAACAGCTGAGTGCCGAAAAGCCCGCCCACGCCGAACATCGAGATGAAGCCCAGCAGCAGCGGCATCAGCGTCACGCCGCCGAGGTCGAAGCCAAGGTGGAGGAAGTCGAGCAGGCCGCCGAGGATGTCGTCGAGAAGAACCGTCAGCAAAAGCAGGATGCCGCCCACGGCTACGCAGAGCACGAAGATGGAGTTGGCCAGATCGATTGTGATCATTCAGCCCGCTTCCCTCGTCCATTTACGCATCGCTTACCCGTGACGTTCAATCTGCGGGCAAGGATACGGCAGGCCGTTTGTTGCCCGATAGCCCCCAGCCGGTCGGAACGATCGTCCGTCGTCAGGGCATGCGTCTCCTAAACGATCTGAAGTGTCATCGTCGTCTCACCCGCGCCGACCATACGGATCGAGGTTGCGCGACGCCTCGTCGAGCAGATAGCGGAGTGGACCACCCGCCAGGGCGGCCAGCGCCAGGGCGACTGTGACGGCGCCTCCGACGCAGGCGGCATACGTTCGCAAACGGGCTGCCGACTGCCAGTCGGGAATCCTCGCTGCCTGGTCGCCAAGGCGCAGGAACGGGATCGCTGCCAGTGCGAGGCAAAGCCCGTGCGGCCAGAGGATCGGTAACCCAAGCGTCGCTGCGACCGCCACCGTCCAGGGACGGTCAGTACGTGCTCCCCAGACTACGAGGATCGCGGCGAGCGGCAGCCGCACCAATGCCGGTGGCGGCACGCTGTAGTACTGCGGCTCGTTGAGGTTACTTATCAGGGAGTCGACCCACTCACGCCAGTAATGCGGCGCGACCACCGCCGAGGCAACCGAGACGATGACGGTCGCCCCGACCGCGATCGCCAGCGAGCGCCATTCGCGCCGGACGGCAAACCACAGCACGCCAACGCCCGGGGTGACCTTCGTTAGCAGCACGAACGACCACGTCCACGGGTGTCGAAAGCCCAGGGCGACGGCGGCCGCCATGAGCAGGTGCACGTTGCCGTGATAGACCTCAAGCGCGACCGGCGGCAGGGCCAGCAGAACCAGCGACCAGCGACCGCCCAGCCACAGGGTTGTCCCGACCATCAGAGCTCCCCACAGCCACAGAAACAGCCGCCACGGCAGCCAGCCGAGCGGGGCGAACAGGAAGGCGATGGGCGGCGCGTAACGGAACGCCCCGAGGACAAAGTTGTTGGCCACGGTGCGGCCGTAGAGATCGTCCAGATCGATTGACCAGTACGAGAAGGCGTCGAAGCCGAGGCTCCGGCCGAAGTAGCTGACGACGACGATGGTGAAAGCCGTGGCCAACAGGCCAGAGGTGATCAGGCCGTCCCTGATGGCGCGGCGCCGGAGGGCGCCGCGGTCCGCAGGCAGTGGTTCGAACGGCGCCGCCCGGTCCATCGCGCGAGGCTAACCGACCCTACACTCCAAAGGTGGACGAGATGCCTCGCGCCCCCGGGCCACCAACGGAGGCAGGCGGCCCACCGGACTACGGCTCACCGTCGCGCGGGCCGGTGCCAGGCAGCTTCTATCCGTTGAACATTGACCGGGTCCTACAGCTCACGGTCAGCCTGTTCCGTTTCCGCTGGCGCCTCTTTCTCGGCATCGCCCTGATGATCCTGGTCCCGATGAGCGCGGTGAGCGGCCTGCTCCAGGCCTTCACGGTGGAGGCCATCGCCCTGTCGACCCAGGAAATGGTGCTCGCCGTGGTCCGTGGCGATACGTCAGCGGCATCGATGCTGGCCCTCATCCCGTGGCCGGCGCTGATCGCTAGCTGGCTCGTCTCGCTCTTGATATCGCTCATCACATATCTCGCCCTTGCAGCGACGACTCACGCAACGGCCATTGCCTTCGGCGGCGGCCGACCCACGGTCATCCAGTCGCTGCGCCAGGCTTTGAGCCGATTTGGCGCGCTGGCCGTTGTCTACCTGGTCTCGTTCTTCGTTACGTTGTCAGTAATCCTGGTGGGCGGGGCCGTCGCGGGACTGCTTTTTCTGGCCAACGTTTCCAATGGCTCGGTGCAGCCCGGGCCGTTCGTTTTCATGGCGCTGATCGTGATCGTGGCTCTCATCGCGCTGGTCATCTTCATCGCGGTGCGCTGGTCGTTTGCCATCGCTGCGGTGATGATTGAGAACGCGCCCGGCTTGAATGCCCTGCGCCGCAGCTGGGGTCTCGCCGTGGGATCGAGCTGGCGCATTTTCGGCTACCTGCTCCTGTTCGGACTCCTCGGCGGGCTACCGGCAGCGGTGATCGGCTATGTCGTGACGCTGTTCCTTGGTTCAGGCGTCGCCCAGACCGCCACCGGGCTCATCGCCAATCCGATCGAAGCGTTCGCGAGCACTTTCGTGATCGGAGTCATCGCGGCGCTGTTCAGCCCGTTCCCGACAATCGCGTTAACCCTGCTGTACTTCGATGTCAGGTGGCGGCGCGGAGAGCCCGTGCCACAGCCTGGAACGCCGATTCCGCCGATCTAGTCGCCGATCTAGTCGCCGAAGAGCAGCTTCAGCCAGGCGTCGAGGGGCGTCTGAGGATCTGTTGCGGCGCCCTCGCTACCGAGCGGGACAACTGGCACCGGTGACGGAGCGCCCGCCTCCAGCGCGAACGCGATCTCGCCCGGTGCACCGATCGCAAATGCCCGTGCCTGAAGCGCCTGGAAGCCATCGGTCTGGATCAGCACGAGCTCGCGGTGGGCCGCATCGACCTGCGCGGTCAGGGCGGTCGTTTCGGCGGTAAGCACAACGCGGCGTTCGGTTGCCGCGTTGAGCTGGGTCATCGTCCGCGCAAATCCGAGGACGACCCAGAAGGCAACGACGATGACGACCAGCAGGCCGATGTGGCTGCGGCCGGGTCGGAAGCGGCGGCCGTAGCCGAGCTGACGGCCGAGGTCCGTGAGCTGTGCCTCGGCATGTGGTTGCTGGCCGGATTGGGCAGCCAGCGCCGGGGTGCGCGACGTCAGGACGGCCACTGCGGTTCTCCCCATCTCCGGTGAGCGTAAGCGGCTCGATTCGTGCGTGTCAAACCGGGCACCTGAATTGGAGCCGGCGCCGCCGATTCAGAGACCCGTGTCGGGAGCCAGTCAGAGGACCGAGGAGCCGCTGAAATTCAGGATCCACCCGTCGCCGAGGAGGCCCTCTGCGACGAAGATCCCGCGGGCGTTGGGCTCCTCAAAAGCGCCACGCTTGTGCCAAACGCCCGCACGGATGACATCCGCCGACTGATATTCTCCATCGTCTAAACCGAACGTTTGCTCTAAAGCAGCCGAGGCGGGCGAAGTAGGAGACTCGACATGCGCCTGTACGCACCAGCGGGGACGATCGAGACGCTCGACCAACTACTGGCGGATCCGCACATCAAGGCATCGATCGTCGACCACCGCGTGCTCCCCGAGCGCTACGCACAGACGGCGCTGTGTCCACCCTGGCTCGACAGGCGTCTGGTTCGCGCCCTCCATTCGCGCGGGATCGAGATGCTCTACACCCACCAGGCCGAAGCGCTGGAGGCTTTGCGCTCAGGGGATGACATCGTCGTCGTGACCCCGACCGCGTCCGGGAAGTCGCTCTGCTATGACCTGCCCGTCCTCCAGGCGGTCGCCGATGACCCTGCCGCTCGCGCTCTGTACCTCTTCCCGACCAAGGCGCTCAGCCAGGACCAGCTGGCCGGCTTTCGCGAGCTGGCCGCGGCGGCCAACATGGACGTCGCCGCCGGTGTCTATGACGGCGACACGCCTGGCCCGATTCGCTCCAACATCCGTTCAGCCGGGCAGGTCGTAGTAACCAATCCGGACATGCTCCACTCGGCCATCCTCCCCCATCACACGAAGTGGTTCCAGCTCTTCGAGCAGCTCCGCTACATCGTGGTCGATGAGGCGCACACGTACCGCGGGATCTTCGGCAGCCACGTTGCCAACGTGCTCCGCCGGCTGTTGCGGCTGTGCGAGCACTACGGCAGCAAGCCCCAGATCGTGTGTTGCTCGGCGACCATCGGCAATCCGCAGTCCCTCGCCGAGACGCTGATCGGCCGGCCGGTTCGGGTGATAGATCGCAACGGGGCGCCCGCAGGCGAGAAGCACATCGTGATCCTCAACCCACCGCCGATTGACCAGCGCCAAGGGATCAGGCCCGGCGCCATCGGTCTGTCGCATCGGGCGGCACTGGCATTCCTGCGCGCCGGACGGCAGACGATCGTGTTCGGCCGTTCCCGGGTCGGCGTGGAGCTGCTGCTTACCGGGCTTCGCGAGGCACTCCGCGAGGGCTTCGGGCCGATGAGCCGCGTGCGCGGTTATCGCGGCGGCTATCTGCCCACCGAGCGCCGTGCGATCGAGGCCGGGCTGCGCAGCGGCGACGTGCTCGGCGTCGTGTCGACCAACGCGCTGGAGCTTGGGATCGACATCGGCAGGCTGGATGCGGCGATCCTCGCCGGCTATCCGGGCACGATCGCCGGGACGTGGCAGCAGATGGGACGGTCTGGACGGCGGCGCGAAGCCAGTGTCGCCATTCTGGTCGCTGGCGCTGGAGCAGTCGACCAGTTCGTTGCGAACCACCCGGAGTACCTCTTCGACTCGTCGCCCGAGGAGGCTCGGCTCGACCCAACCAACCTGCACGTCCTGCTGGCACACGTGCGCTCGGCTGCCTTTGAGCTGCCCTTCGAATCGGGCGACTCGCTGAGCGGCGTGCCGACCGACGACCTTCTGCATTTCCTCGCCGAGGAAGGTCACGTCCGATTGGCCGACGACGGCCGCTGGTATTGGGCGAGCGAGAACTTCCCGGCATCGGAGGTTTCGTTACGCGTCGGTGCTCCCGAAAACGTGGTCATCATCGACACAGCCGGCGCGCCCCGACCGCGGGTTATCGGCGAGATCGACCTTTTTGCCGCTCCGGTACTGGTGCACGAGAACGCCATCTACCTGCACGAATCGCGCCAGTACCACGTCGACCGGCTGGACTGGGGCGAGCGCAAGGCGTACGTGACCCCGGTCGACGTCGACTACTACACCCAGGCGCTGCTGGCGGTTACCCTCAAGCCGCTCGAGTCATTCGCGGCCGCCCGGGTCCCGGCGGCTGAGCGGGCGCACGGCGAGGTGATGGTCAGCAGCATCGCCACGATCTACAAGAAGCTGCGGCTTGAGACGCACGAGAACCTCGGCTGGGGGAAGATCCATCTGCCAGAGATAGAGCTCCACACCACCGCTTATTGGGTGGCGCTTGGTCCCGAGTTCGACGGTTGGCGGCGCGACGAGCTCGATGTGGCCCTGTCAGGCGCCGGGCGGGCCATGCAAACGGTCGCCAGTGTCCTTTTGATGGCCGACCCGCGTGACCTCGGCATGGTCGCCCAGGTCCGCTCTCCGCACGCCGAGAAGCCTGTCGTCTACCTCTACGACTCCGTGCCCGGTGGCGTGGGACTCGCGGCGCGCTTGTTCGAGCGCCACTCCGAGCTCGTCGAGGGAGCGCTTGGTCTGGTTGAGGCGTGTCGTTGCTCGGAAGGTTGCCCGGCCTGCGTCGGGCCGCGATTGGAAGCTGGTGGGTTCGGCAAAATGCACGCTCGGAGGTTGCTGACAATGTTGGCCACGGAGGCTGGCGGCGCCGAGATGGCACAGGTGGCGTGACAGGCTAGCTGGCACCGGCGCGCCGGACGCTTCGCCCGAATGGACACGGTCGCGGTTGGAACTCTCATTGGCCGGCGGCTCGATCGGCTCAGATCCGGCGCGCCACCTACGGCCGGAGCAAACACGGACGCGTGGCGCAGCAGTCAGCACGATCAGGCCCGAGCGTTGGCTGAGGCCATGGGCGGGACGGCTGTCCACAGTGACCTCGGCTCTGTTGTGGTCCTCGAGACGTCGTTTGAGATGCCCATCGCGATCGATCAGCTCGCCGCGCTCCCCTACCACGTCGACCCACGAGCGCCGTTGGTCTGCCTGGACCTGGAGACTACCGGCCTCGCGACCGCAGCCGGCACCCTCGCTTTCCTGGTCGGCGTGGGCATATGGCAGGAAGGCTCGTTGCGCCTGCGCCAGCTGCTCCTGCCGGATCATTCGAGCGAGCGAGCGCTGCTGGAGGTGCTCGGATCGATGCTTCCGGCGGACGGCTGGCTGGTCACCTACAACGGGAAGGGCTTCGACTGGCCCCTGCTTACCGCGCGCTTTCGGCTGCATCGACGTGACCCGCCACCATTCGCCGGCCACCTCGACCTGCTCCCTGTTGCCCGCCAGCTCTGGAAGCATCGCCTCGAAGGCGCCCGACTGGCAATCGTGGAGCAGGCCCTGTGCGGAGTTGAGCGTGCGGATGACCTGCCGGGTTACCTGATCCCGGAACGATACTTCGCCTACCTGCGCACGCGCCGTGCAGGCTTGCTCCGTCAGATCGTCGAGCACAACCGGCAGGACATCGTGTCACTTGTAAGCCTGCTGGCCGTTCTCGCCGAGCAGGTTGCTGACCCCTGTGCTTGGCCCGCGTCGCACCCGGGCGACCTCTTCGGGCTCGCCCGTGCCTACGCGAGGCGACGCCGGCCGGCCGAAGCCCTGACTGTGCTCGAGGCCGGGCTGTCAGCCGATGCATGGTCACGCGGCGTCGAGGCCGGCGCGCAACTGCATCGCCGGATGTCAGCTGAGCGAGCGCGGCTGTTCGCTCGACTCGGCCGCAAGGCCGAAGCCCAGGCGGCCTGGCTGGAAATCTGTCGCCGCGGCGGACCAGGAGCGGGACTCGCTTGGCTCAACGTCGCCCGGTATCGCGAGCACGCGGAGCGTGACATCAGTGGGGCGTTGGACGCCTGCCAACAGGCAGCGGCGATAGCGGAGCGAGCACGAGCGTGGGGCGAGCCGCTGCTTGGAGTCGAACGCGATCTGGTTCGACGCCTACCCAGGCTTCGGCGGCTCGCATTCCGCCGCCGGCCGTTCAACCGAGGTGTCCGTCGCGCAGCCTGACCAGCACCTCACACAGCTCGGACAGCGTCGGCGTCTCGTGGATCGCTTGTCGTCGCACCGACAGACTCGCCATTGCCGCCGCGACGGCCAGTGCCCGCCAGTCCGTGCCGACGAGCATGCGCGTCGCTAACCATGCCGCGAGGAAGGTGTCACCTGCGCCCGTCGTGTCCACCGCCTCGCGGACTGGGAGCGGCGGCATGTAGCGACCCCGCAGATCAATGCCGTCGAGCTGGAGATGGAGCGCGCCCCGGGGGCCGTGCGTGACGAGCAGCTCCTGCCCGGGCTGCAGCAGCTTCCGTATCGGCGGCGCGCCGCCGGCAACGTCCTCGGCGCCGATCGCTCTCCCGT
Source organism: Candidatus Limnocylindrales bacterium (assembly GCA_051003655.1). Classification (GTDB taxonomy): domain Bacteria; phylum Chloroflexota; class Limnocylindria; order Limnocylindrales; family CSP1-4; genus JALYGJ01. The sequence continues at coordinate 18,775 of JBPCLD010000162.1, forward strand.
CTGCACGGCTCAGGAGTGCGTTGCTACTGATCGG
>JBPCLD010000163.1:0-7003 GCA_051003655.1 Candidatus Limnocylindrales bacterium
ACGGAGTAGCAGCGGGATACCTGGCCCGACTAGGCTGTGGCCGCCGAGCACGATCGGGAGCTCGCTGCCGGCGGCCGATTCGGTCAGTGCCCGCAGCCAGGGGTCGGCTACCTCCGCCGATCGATGCAGGTCGCTCGCGAAGCGATCAGCGGCGCTGGGCCAGCTCGACTCGTCGCGGCCGAGGTGATGAGCAAGTAGCACGCGGCTGTCGATGATCGCGCCCTGCGCGAGCTCGCCCACGATCTGCGCCAGTGACCCCGGCCCTCGTGGATCGAGCAGCAAACCGAGGGAGGCTCGCGGTCGCCCCTCACGAGTGTGCCGCTGTGTGCGGCCGCCGATCGCCAGCGGGGTTGAGGCGCGCAGGCCACGTTCTTCGGCCAGGAATCGAACTCGGCATCGAGCGTTGCTCTCCAACCAGCGCAGCGACGATGAACCGCTTCGGCCGAATACGAGGAGCTCGGCGTACGGATCCTGGGCCAGCGCGCGCAACTCCTCTCGTCGCGGAACGGCCAGATGAGCGGCGCGGGCTGCGGCCTGCAACCACATAGGAGCGGCAGGAGCGATCGCGGCCAGGGCGACGTCCTGGGGGGTGTCCAGATCGAGTCCCAGTCGCTCGCGCGCTCGGAGCTCGCTGACTGCGTATCCCGCCCGCTCCTCGAGCCAGCGTGGTAGGGCATTGTCCGTCGGCAAGGGCAGCAGGCGCTTGAGAGACCTGGCGTGAGCGACGGCGCAAACGTCCGAGGAGTACCGGTTGTTCGTCAACGCCCGCGGTTCGTCGGCACCCGCCACCTCGACCAGGCGAACGGCGTCGCGCCGGTTGAGCAGCGGCACCGCGCCGCCACTCAGGATGATGACTCCGCCGCGCGCCGGCGCCAGTCTGGCCAGGACCTCGCCGAAGGCCAGGTTTTCGTGCCACTCGTCGACGAAGCGCACCTCTGTGGCGCCGGCGCTCCGAAACACGTCGGCGTGTCGGGCAGACAGCTCGTCGCGCACTGATGCCAGCACACGAACGAGTTCGGGCTCGCCTGCGCTGGCCGGGCGGTGGAAGATGAGCACTGTGACCCTACTCATTGCGCCGCCGAGTCTAGGCCGCAAGCAACAGACGGAAGCCCGCCTGAGGTGTGACTCCGTCGTATGTCGCGCGCAGCATTGGCCAGAGGCCGACTGCCGAGGAGACCGTTGAGCAAGCGAGTCCGCGCTTACGTAGGCCTTGGCTCCAACGTGGGCGACTCGCGTACCACGCTGCAACGAGCTGTCCTGGCCCTCCGTGCCCTGCCCGGCGTACGGGTCCGCGGTGTGTCACGGATGTATCGAACGCGTCCGGTTGGCGTCACCGGCCAACCCGACTTTCTCAACGCGGTCGTCGCCCTTGATGTGCCGGCCGGTCCTGACCCCGAGACCGGTGGATTGGCCCTCCTCGCCGCGCTCAAGATGCTGGAGCGGTCCCTCGGCAGGCGCGAGCGGGAGCGCTGGGGCCCGCGCGAACTGGATCTCGACCTGCTCGTATTCGGCCGCCACCGCTTTCAAGAGGAGCGCCCTGATGGCCATTGGCTCCAAGTCCCCCACCCGGAGGCGAGGAACCGGTTGTTCGTCCTTGCGCCGCTCGCGGATCTGGTGCCCCACCTCAGGCCCCCGGGCTGGCGCGAGACCGTCGAGACCGCTCGTCGACGTCAGCTCGCCGCCGAGGGCGAAGAAGCCGTTCAGGCCGTCGGGACGATCTCGTGACTGCCTGCATGAACCTCCATCGCCGCGCCGAGCCGCTCTCTGGGCGTCCGCTCGAGGACGCCGTCAACGAACCACCATTCTGCCCGTAGCCGCTCGGTCGTGACGTCGACGACCATGTAGCCGTGACTGTCCATATCGCAGAAGCGGATGTTGGGCAGCAGTTCCATCAGCTTCTTCTCGGCCGCGATTGATTGGGTGCGATAACCCCAGCCGGTCTTGTCGTCGAGGTTCTGTGAGGTAAGGCTGGAAGTCACGAATTCGACCGCCACGGGCCTGTCCGGCTGGTCGTCACGCACCAGCTGAAGTGCCATCGCCACATGGATGTCGCCGCTCAGGACCACCGCGTTGCGTCCGTCCAGTCGGTCGAGGAGCTGCCCTCGCTCGTGCGGGTAGCCATCCCATTGATCGGGGTCGGGTCCGCCATCGGGACCGATCAGCTTCAGCGCTCGCAGACCCGGCCGAAGTGCCTCGGAGATGCCCGGCGCCCAGGTGTGGCCGAGCACAGACGAGTTGGCCAGGATGATCCACGCCCCGCTCGACCGCTCCAGGCCCGCGAAGAGCCAGTCGCGCTGCTCGGCGCCAAGCTGCGTCCGGGCCGGATCGCTCCTCCCGGTACCCGCCATTGGCTGATCGCGCCGGCTTCGGGTATCGATCAGGAACAGGTTTGCGAGGTTGCCGATTGCGACGGAGCGGTATACGCGATCCAGTTGGCTCGGGTCAGGTGGTCGTCCCGGGAGCCACTCTCGTCGTGCTTGGAAAGCGGCGGCGCGGCGGACTTCCCATGGCCCGTCACGTTCGGGCTTGTGCTCATCGGAGCCAGCGCGCCAGGCACCGTCGGCGAGCTCGTGGTCGTCCAGCGTGCTGATCATCGCGTGCGCGTGGTAGGAGCGCCTGGGTGTCGGGATCTGCCCGGTACTGGGCATAGCGGCGGCGATAGTCGTTGAGCGAAACGCACTCGTGAAACGGGTCGAACGGCCGCCCGATGTCGGCGCCGGGGGTCTGGCTCGCGGGCGGCTGCTGGGAAGCCTCGTAGATGTAGTCGCCGAGGTGCAGCACGAAATTGAGATCGTCGCGCTCAGCGATGCGGGCATAGCCGTTGAAGAAGCCGGCGTTGTACTTGGCGCACGAGACGACGGCGAACCGAAGATGGTCGGCTTGCGCTCCCGGCAGTGTGCGCAGCCGGCCAATCGGCGACTGTCCATCTGCGGACTCGAACGCATACCAGTATTGGGTGTCGGGCTCCAGTCCGCCCACATCGACCCGCACCGTGAAGTCATCCTCGGGACTGGCGGTCGCGTCCCCGTTGGCGACGATGTCCCGAAGGTCGGCATCACGGGCCACGGTCCACCGTAGCCGCTGAACATCCGACGAATCGCCGACGAGCCGCGTCCAGATGACGGCCCGATCGGTTTCGGGATCGCCGCTGGCCACGCCGTGGCTGAAGTCGCTCACATCGCAACTCGTTCCACGATGTCGCCTAGAGGCGGACGCTGGGCGGGCGATCCCGGTCGAACATGTGGACCGTGTCCACGAAGCGAACCTGCTTCGACTGATAGCCCATCACCAAGGAGTGCGTGCGTGCGCCGCCGCCGAAGAAGCGGACGCCGTTCAGCAGGTCGCCCTCGGTAACGCCGGTGGCCGAGAAGACCAGTGACTCGCCGGGTGCCAGGTCTGTAGTGCTGTAGACGCGATCCTCGTCGCTGCTGGTGCCCATTCGCTCGGCACGTGCGCGCTCGTCGTCGTTGCGGAAGCGGAACCGCGCCTGGATCTCACCACCCAGGCAGCGCAGCGCCGCGGCAGTCACCACACCCTCCGGTGCGCCGCCGATGCCCATCACCGCGTGCACGCCTGTGCCCATCACGGCGCAGCTGACCGCTGCTGAAAGGTCGCCGTCCGAGATGAGCTTGATTCGAGCGCCCGCACCGCGAATGGAGTCGATCAGGCCAGCATGCCGGGGGCGGTCGAGGACAACGACCGTCAGGTCGGCGATGTCGCGGCGAAGCGCGGCCGCGATTCGGTTCAGGTTCTCCTGCGGCGAGAGTCGAATATCGACGTGCCCCGCCGCGACCGGCCCCACGCACAACTTCTCCATGTACGTGTCCGGGGCGTTGAGCAGCCCGCCCTTCTCAGAGGCGGCGAGCACGGTGATTGCATTGGCCAGCCCCAGCGCGACGAGGTTGGTGCCTTCGAGCGGATCGACCGCGATATCGATCTCCGGTTGACCCGCGGCGGCTTGGCCGACCTGCTCGCCGATCCACAGCATGGGTGCCTCGTCCCGTTCGCCCTCACCGATGACGATCGTGCCGGCCATCTCTACTTCGTCAAAGGTCCGGCGCATCGCTTCGACGGCGGCGTGGTCGGCGGCATCCCGCTCACCGCGGCCCATGAAGCGCGCCGAGGCGATCGCCGCGGCTTCCGTCACCCGGACCATCTCCAGCGCGAGCAGTGTCTCCATCAGCGGCGGCCGCGAACCCTCATCAGCGTCGGTAGTGTCGGCGACCGGTGAAGACCATTGCCATGTGGTGTCTGTCCGCGACCTCGATCGCCATCTCGTCACGCATCGAGCCGCCGGGCTGGATGATCGCAGTGATGCCCCGTTCGGCAGCGAGCTGGATCGCGTCGGCAAACGGGAAGTAGGCGTCGGAGGCCATGACCGCCAGCTTCGCCCGGTCGGCGGCTTTGTGCAGCGCTATCTCGACCGCGGTGAGGCGGCTCGCCTGGCCCGCGCCAACGCCGACGAGCGCGCCGTCCCGTGCCAGAACGACAGCGTTGCTGGTGACGTGGCGGACGGCACGCCAGGCAAACAACATGTCGGTGAGCTCCTCGAGTGTCGGCCGACGCACGGTCACGACCTTGAGTTGCGATCGGTCGAGCTCCGAGCGATCACGGGTCTCCACCAGCAGGCCGCCATCGACACGGTGGAAGTCGAGGCGTGAGATCCCGTATTCGGTGAGCCCCTCGAATTGGTGGCTGGGAATTGCCAGCAGCGCCAGATGTTGCTTCTCGGCCAGAATTTCCCGCGCCGGGGCGGAGAACGACGGAGCGACGACCGCTTCGTATGCATTGCTGGCGATTGCCGCAGCCGTGTCGCCGTCGACCTCCCTGTTCAGGGCGACGACCGCGCCGAACGCGCTGACCGGGTCTCCGTCGAGGGCTCGCTGATAGGCGTCGAGGAGGCGATCGCTTGACGCGAGGCCGGTCGGATTGGTCTGCTTGACGATCGCGCAGGTGGGCGCGGTGAAGTCCGAGGTCATCCGGTAGGCGGCGTTGAGATCGAGTAGGTCGTTCAACGTGGGGCGGTCGCCCTGCAGCTGGACTGCGTGGGCAAGGGACCTTGCGCTGTGGGTGGTCTCGCGATAGAAGGCAGCTTCCTGGTGCGGATTCTCGCCGTACGAGAGGTCGCGCACCTTCTCGACCACGATCGCGAGATGTTCCGGGAAGCGCGTCCCGGTGATGTGGTTGAGGTAGCCCGCTACCTCAGCGTAGTACGCGGCGACGTCGGCCAGCGCGTCCGCCGCCAGGCGCTGGCGGAAATCGGCCGAGATCGTGCCCATCTCGCGCAGCTCCTCGACGAGATTGGTGTAGTGGCGCGGGGTGGAAACAGCCGCAACCGAGGCGTAATTTCGTGCCGCCGCGGTCAGCAGGGCTGTGCCGCCGACGTCGATCATCTCGATCGCCTCGTCCAGCGGGACCGAGCGCGAGCCGAGCTGCGGGGCGAACGGCTTCACGTTGACCACGACAATGTCGATGAGGCCGATCCCCCGCTCGGCGAGCTGGGCAATCTCCTCGGGCACCTGCCGCCGGGCGAGGATGCCGGCGTAGATCTGCGGATGGAAGGTCTTGACCTGCCCGCCAGCCAGCGCCTCCTCCTCGGTCAGGGCGCTGACGGGCTTTACCTCGACGCCCTCATCCAGCAACGCGGCGGCTGTGCCATCAGTCGCGTAAAGCTCGACGCCGAGCGATGCAAGATCGCGCGCAAGAACCGCAATTTCGTCGCGATTGGCGACCGAGAGCAAGGCCCGCACCTGTTCCTCCACTCCCTCACGGTGGCTGCGCACGGCGGCTCCAGATGGGGAGCGCGGCACGGCGGGCCGAGTATAGCAACGGGTCCTCCCGGAGCCGGACCGCAACTCCGCGAGGTTTGAGCTGTCGTCTTGTTATATTCGGCGCATGGGACAACGCGGGCTGCTCGACCCTCTGTTCGAGGTCTTCAACGAAGACCGCTTCTCAGATCTGTTCATGCCGATCTGGGTCGCGTCGCTGCTGCTGATGATCGGGACCATCGTGCTCTACAACGTCCGCTCGCGGCAGCTGCACCGCCACGAGCCGCTGCGGACCTTGCAGGAGTGGCTCCTGTGGACCGGCCTCGGGATGTTCGGGCTGATCCTTGTCGGCGCCGTCTTCCATTTCTATTTCCTGTTCGTTTTCGTGTTCATCGTCATCGGCATCGCGACGTTCATCTGGATCCGGTTCTTCCGCTTCCCGCCCCTCATCGCCGCCTACAACGAGCAGCTTCGCCGAGCGCGATTCTTCAGCCAGTCGCGCCATAAGCAGGCCGAGGCGACGGTGCGCAGCAGGCGGACTCGCGGCGGCCAGCGACGCCGCCGACGCTGATCGATCTTCCTCCGGCGGCGGGACGGTATCCCTGATGGAGATCAAGCGCTTCGGCCCCGGCCACCGCCGACCGGACGGTCCGCCCGGGACACAGGGCGTGGCCGGCAAGGTCATCTTTCACGACTCGCGCGCAGTGGTGACCGAGATGGCCTTCCAGCGCTACGCGATCATCACGCCCCACGCCAACGCGACCAACACGGCGCTCTTCATCGTCATCAGCGGTGGAGGCTTCGTCCAAGTTGGAGACGAGCGCTCACGGGTCAACCACGGCGAAGCCGTTGTGTGGCCACCAGGCACGCTTCATGGCGCTTACACCGACGGCACGGAGATGCGCGCGATCATCGTCGAGCTTGTCGGAGACGAGGATGGTTCGGCTGCCGCCCAGGCGATCATCGACGCGGCGAAGGCAGCGTCGTCCGACGGTTCAGCTACCACAGGTCCGGAACCCACGCCTGCAGAGGGCGCGCTGGCAGACAGAAAGGTGACGAAGGCCGAGTACGACTCGTCCGAGGGCGAGCCGTGGTGACGGCCTCACCGACTGACACCGATCAGGCGTCTGAGGCTGACCTGATACCGCCAAGGTAGGTACCGAGGCGGCCCAAGATTCCGGCTGTGGCGCCCCAGACGAGGGACTCGCCCACGCGATAAGCGCCGTAGCGGAGCC
>JBPCLD010000164.1:0-3015 GCA_051003655.1 Candidatus Limnocylindrales bacterium
CCCGCAACCTGGGGCGCCTCATTGGTACGCCGCTGCTCCATCTCAAGGTGGAGGGCATGAACCCGACCGACTCATTCAAGGATCGAGGCATGGTCGTCGCCGTGGCCAAGGCCCTCGAGGCCGGCTCGCGGGCGATCATCTGCGCCTCGACAGGGAACACGGCCGCGTCGGAGGCGGCGTATGGGGCATCGGTCAACCTGGAAGTCGTCGTCGTCCTGCCGAAGGGACAGATCGCGGCCGGGAAGCTCCTCCAGGCGCAGATGGCCGGGGCTCGTGTCGTCGCGCTGGACGGCAATTTCGACGACGCGCTGCGGGTGGTCCGTGATCTTGTCGACGATACGGACCAGGCCGACCGGCCGATCACTCTCGTCAACTCCATCAACCCGCACCGGCTGGCCGGCCAGAAGACGGCCGCGTTCGAGGTGTGCGAGGACCTCGGTGGCGCACCTGACTATGTCGCGCTGCCCGTCGGCAACGCGGGCAACATCTCCGCATATTGGCAGGGCTTCACCGACTATCGCGACACGGGCCTGGTCGAGACTCGGCCGCACATGCTCGGCTTCCAAGCAGCGGGAGCGGCACCACTCGTCACCGGCCGGCGAGTGGATGATCCACAGACGGTCGCGACGGCCATCCGCATCGGCAATCCGGCCAGCGCGGACAAGGCGATCCGCGCGCGGGACGAGTCAGGGGGAGTCATCGAGGCCGTCACCGACGACGAGATCCTGGCGGCATACCGCGACGTGGCTCGTTACGAGGGGATCTTCTGCGAACCGGCGTCCGCGGCTTCGCTCGCCGGCGTTCGAAATATGGCCGCCGCCGGTCGGATCGATCCGGGTGCGACCATCGTATGCGTGCTGACTGGTCACGGCCTCAAGGATCCCGACACTGCCCAGAGCGTGGCTACGCCACCGCTCGAAGCGGGTGCGTCGGCGGATGCCGTCCGGGCGGTCCTCGATTGGTGAGGGGCGCTGGCGGCGAGGGCAAGCGCGACGGGCGGCGATCGTCGGTACGACCGCGGCGCGACGTGCCCGGCTGGCCCAAGCAGCTGACGGTGGAGGCGCCGGCCAGCAGCGCGAACTTGGGGCCGGGCTTCGACGCGCTCGCCCTCGCGCTCGACATGTGGCTCCGCGTCACGGTGACTCCGCTCGACGCCGGGGCCGAGTCGCTCGAGGTGGAAGGGGAGGGCGCCGAAGAGATCGGCATGGATGCCGGCAACCGATTTCTCATCGGGCTGGAGCACGGCCTGGAGGAGTTCGGGCTGGATCCGCCGGTGATGCGGATCGAGATGAGCAACGCCATCCCGCTTGCGCGCGGCCTCGGCTCGTCCGCGGCAGCGAGCGTCGCCGGGCTGCGAGCGGCAGAAGCTCTCGCCGGCCACGAGCTCGGCGAAGCACGGCTCCTGGAGTTGGCGACTGCTATCGAGGGTCACCCCGACAACGCATCGGCTGCGGTGCTCGGTGGTTTCGTGATCGCGAGCGAGCGGCCCGCGCGCTTTGACCCGCCCATGTCACTTGTCGCGGCCCTGTTCATCCCCGACGTCGCGTTACGGACGGCGCGGATGCGCGACCTGCTGCCTGAGAGCGTTTCCCACGCGGACGCAGCGCATAACGTCGGCCGCACGGCCATGGTCGTTGCGGCTCTGACATCGGGTTCTCGCCTCGACCTTCTGGCCGCGATGAGCGACGACCGGCTCCACGAGCCTTATCGCGTCGCCCACTTTCCGCAGCTACCGGAGCTCGTCCGTGCCGCCCGGGACGCTGGGGCGCTGGGTGCCGCACTCTCCGGAGCAGGCTCGACCGTAATCGCGTTGACCGACGACGAGACGATCGCGAAGCGCGCCGCCGACGCGATGGCCGGTGCCGCAGCGGGTCTGGATCTCGTTGGGCGGGCAATGGTCGTGAAACCAGCGGTTGGCGGCGCGCGCCTCGTCGAATCGACCGCCGCAGGATCGACCGCCGCAGGATCGGCACGGTGAAATTCCCGGCCAGACTCGAGCGCTTCAAGGCCGTTGACTCGACTCAGCGCGTCGTTCGCGGGTGGCTCGAAGAGGGCACGGAGGAAGTGGCGATAGCGGTGGCCGATTACCAGACCGCCGGTCGTGGCCGCCAGGGGCGCGATTGGATGGCACCGCCCGGCGCAGGGCTGCTGCTGTCGGTCGGCTTCAAGCCCGATTACCTCGCACCGAAGCACGGCTGGCGGCTTGCGGCGATCGTCTCGCTGGCGATGCGCGACGCGGCTGAGGAGCAGGCCGGACTGAAGGACGGAACCATCTGGCTGAAGTGGCCCAACGATCTCGTTGCGGACGCGCCGGACGGTGGCCTGCACAAGGTCGGCGGCGTCCTTGGCGAGTCGGTCACCGGCGCGAGCCGGGTGAAGTCGGCCGTCATCGGCACCGGCATCAACACCAACTGGGCGGCAGTCAACTTTCCCTGGGCCCTGTCGCGGTCGATGACCAGCCTGCGTGAGCTCGCAGGGAGGCGGCCGATCGATAACGAGGCCCTTCTCGACGGCTTCCTGGCCCGCCTGGAGCCGCGTTACGAAGCGCTCAAGCAGGGCACCTTCGACGCGGCGGCGTGGTCTGTTGCGCAGCGGACGACGGGACGCAATGTGGCGGTCGAGCTCGGCGACGACACGCTGTCCGGCAAGGCGACCGGTGTGGACCCCGACAGCGGAGCGTTGCTGCTCAGGGGCGAGGACGGCGCTGACGTACGAGTTGACAGCGGCGAGGTGGTCCGCTGCCGAGTGCGCTGAAATGGCGTCGGGGTGCGAGGTCAGGCCACAGACAGGCCGCGGCGCCCGCCCATGACCCACCCATAGGCGCCGCCGGCGAGATCGTGCAGTCGTTGATCGAAGTGTTCGATCTCGGCCGGCGTCAGCAGCGCGGCCCAGTCGCGCGTGCCGCCGGATCTGAAAAAGCCCTCCGCCGACCTCCACAGCCCCAGATGTGCGTCCGGTGCCGCGTCAGAGGCGCGCGCGCGCATGGAAGTCAAAGTTGCCGCCTGCACGAACTCC
>JBPCLD010000165.1:0-3108 GCA_051003655.1 Candidatus Limnocylindrales bacterium
TCATCCACGAGAGCTGCGCTGGCTCCCGTGCTCCTGCTGGGCTCGGACGACGCTAGGGGTGACTCGGCTGGCGGCTCGGCGTATGGCGGCTCCGCGTAGAGCGGCTGAGCGTACTCACCAACGACGGGAGCGGGCGCGAAAGGTGATGGATCGGCTGTCAGCGGCAGCTGGGTAACGAGCTCGGCGTCGTACATCGGCTGCGCCCAGCGAGGGCCAGGTTCTTCGACTGGTTCTGGAACCTGGGTGGTGGCAGGCACTGTTATTGGCGGCGGAGCGAACTCAGGCGCCAATGGCGCGATGGGCGCCGGCGCGGTTGCCCATGGCGGGAGGACTGTCGCGCTGACGAACTGTTGGACGGGTGAAGTCGGCTCAGGCCAGGGGGCCGGCTGCGTGTGAGACTCCGCGAGCGGCTCTGCCCAAGGGGCCGGCTCGGTCTGCGGCTGTCGGAGCTGCTCGAGCCAGTCGGCTTGCTCGATCAACTCGGATGGGACCGTGGGCTCAAGCCAGGTCGGCTGCGGCGCAGGTTCTTCGGTATCAGTGCCCGCGTCGGCGTCCACACGTTCCGCGTCGTCAAGAGGCGCAACAGGGAAGTCCGCCGCGCCAAGGATGCTCGCGCTGGTTTTTGACTCGTCCACGATGGAGACCTCCACGCGGACGACGAAGGGTGCGGCAGATGTCGGGGCCGTTGAGTAGAGAGATGGTCGATGGGTTATCGGCGGCACCTCAGCCGCCTCGTCCGCGGACGCGGGTGCCGTCGAATACGGCGCCATTGACTGGGTTGCGACGGGCACGTCCGCAGGCTGGCCCGCGGGATCGGGCTCATCCGCCGCATTAGTTGACTCGGGCTGTCGCTCAGGCTCTGGATCACTCTCCGCGATTGGCATCCAGGCCGTCTCCGCGACTGGAACGAGCTCCCAATCGGGCTGGAACGCGTAGGCCTCCTGAATCGCGGCCGGTATGTCCCATTCGTCTGCGTCGGCTGAGCTCTCCCACTCGGGAGGGGTCGATTCGGATGCGTCGGACGACCCGCCGCCGACAGGGCGGTCATCAAAGAGCTCCGGTGGCGGCGTTGGGCCTACCCCCGGCGCGAGCGTCGTCGGCTCCACCGCAGAAATAAGCCAGCTGATTTGGCCCGCCGCTTCGCGCTGGGGTTCGGGAGCGGTCTCAGCCATCTGAGTGGGCTCAGGCGTCGCAACCGGCCAGGCGATCGGAGCGGGCTCGGGCAGATGAGCGGGCGGCGCGGCAAACTTCTCGCCGACCAGGGGATCAGCTACGACAGCGGAGTCGTTTCGGTTGTCGTCGTGGCCGTTCGTCTCTGGCCATGCACGCCCAACCAGCTCCCATACGTCCCCCAGCGCTGGCGCGTAGGCGTCGTCCGGGTCAACCAAGGCCGCCTCGTGTTCCGTTTCGGCAACCACTGGTTGTGCTGCCACAGCTTCGGCGTGCTCAACGGTCTGCGGCCAAGCTGCAAGCGGCCGATCTGCAGCAGGGGTTCCCTGTGATTGCTCGGTCGCTTCGGTCGACCAGTCGTCTCCGGGTGGCCGATCATCCGGCAGCTCGGAGTCGAACCAGTCATCGATGGAAGGTCGATCCCAAGCGGGTTGATCGGGCGTGGCGGAGTCGGTTTGATCCGCGTAATCCACCGGCTGGTCCCAGGGGATGTCATCGCGCGCCAACGGATCCCACGTTCCGGGCTGCGCCGGCGCCGCAATCGACGGGGGTCCGGCCTCAGAGGTCGTCGGAGCCTGAGGCTGAGCGGCGCTATCCGCAGGCCAATGACCATCCTGTTCCGGTGACGGATGGGGTTGCGCCGGCGCGTGCGGGGGAGCAGGAATGGGCTGGAACGGCTCTGACGGCGGCCGAAGTCGCCGGGCCATGAGGTCGTTATCCATCAGGCAGGAACCTTGTCGCCGATCCGCTCGATTACCGTGGCGATTCCCTGGCCGACCCCGATGCACATGGTTGCCAAGCCGTAGCGCTTGCCCGTCCGTGCCAGCTCGTGGCTGAGCATCGTGATCAGGCGCGCGCCGCTCATGCCGAGCGGGTGGCCGAGTGCGATCGCCCCACCGTTCACATTGACTCTCTCGGGGTCGAGCCCAAGCTCGCGCATGACCGCGATTGACTGGCTGGCGAATGCCTCGTTGAGCTCGATCAGATCGATGTCCTCGACGCCCAACTCGGCACGTTCCAGCGCCTTGCGGGTCGCTGGAATTGGACCAAGGCCCATGACGGCCGGATCGACACCGGCGACGGCGGTCGAAACGACGCGCGCAAGCGGCTTGAGCCCTTCGCGCTCGGCGAACTCCCGCCACACGACGACCGCGGCGGAGGCTCCGTCGTTGATGCCGGAGCTATTGCCCGCGGTGACCGTGCCGGCCTCGCGGAACGCCGGCCGGAGGCGGCCGAGTGCCTCCACGCTCGTGTCGGCGCGCGGGTGCTCGTCGCGTTCCACCGACACCGGGTCGCCCTTCGGCTGCGGAACCATCACCGGAACGATCTGATTCATGAAGCGGCCTTCTTCCATCGCCGTGACGGCGCGTCGGTGACTGCGTAGTGCAAACTCGTCCTGCTCCTCGCGCGAGACGCCACATCGCTCGGCGACGTTTTCACCGGTTTCACCCATCGAGTAGGGGTAATGCATCTCTGCCAGGCGCGGGTTGGTGAAGCGCCAGCCCAGGGTCGTGTCGACCATCTCGCGGTTGCCGCGGTCGTATGGCGCTTCGGGCTTCAACATGACGAACGGTGCGCGCGTCATGCTCTCGACGCCGCCCGCCACGAACGCCTCGCCGTCACCGGCCATCACTGCGTGTGCGGCACTGTTGATCGCCTGGAGGCCGGACCCGCAAAGCCGATTGACCGTCTGGCCAGCAATCTCCACGGGCAATCCAGCGAGCAGGGCGGCCATGCGTGCCACGTTCCGGTTGTCCTCCCCGGCCTGGTTGGCGCAACCAAGGATCACGTCCGCGAATTCGGCCGGGTCCACGCCGGATCGCTCGACTGCGGCCTTGAGCGCGTTCGCAGCGAGATCATCCGGGCGCACGCGGGCGAGGGCGCCGCCGTACCGTCCAACCGGGGTGCGGACGGCGCTGACGATCCACGCTTCGCGAG
>JBPCLD010000166.1:0-9541 GCA_051003655.1 Candidatus Limnocylindrales bacterium
GCGCCGTCTCGGGACGGAGGTAGATGACCGCGGCATCCTCCTCGACTGGGCCCATGAACGTCTTGAACATCAGGTTGAACTGGCGCGGCGCGCTCAGGGGGCCGCCGTCCACGGGACATTTGAGCCCGAGCCGCTGAACGATGTTCGGATCGCGCTTATCGGTCTCCGACAGACCCTCGGTGCCCGGGAGCTCGTCGAGGCGGAAGCGGAGGTTGTCGTTCTGACACTCGACCATCGGGTCGCTGAAAGACTCGACGTGTCCGGACGTGACCCACACCTGTGGGTGCATCAGGATGCCCGCGTCGAGCCCGACGATGTCGTCGCGCTCCTGAACCATGGCACGCCACCAGGCACGCTTGACGTTGTTCTTGAGCTCGACGCCCAGCGGCCCGTAGTCCCACACCGCGTTGATGCCGCCGTAGATCTCCGAGCTGGGAAAGACAAAGCCGCGGCGCTTGGCCAGCGAGACGATCGGCTCGAGGCTGGCGACAGCCGGGGCAGGATCTACGGCCGGAGTTCGGTCAGTGGTGACGGTCAAGGGATGCACTCCTCCGCTGCGCCGACCTGGCATGGCCGGTCGCGGGACGGGCATTCTCGCACGAAATGAGGCCCGACCTTTCGGCCGGGCCTCTTCATCTCACCAATGGATTCGCGCCTACGTGTAGTCCTCAGAACAGTAGTCACTGTCGCCATCGAACGTGTTGTTCCAGAGCTGCTTGTACGAGTTGTATTCGGCGGCGGCGCTGCCGATCACGTTGCCATTGGCATTCTTCCAGCGGAGGTTGACCCGCATCTTGAACCACCCCGTGGGGTTCTCGTTGGCATACCAGTAGATGCGCGCGAAACCGGTTCCCGCGTATGCCGGGATAGCGTCGTTCGCCATGGCGGTGTCCCAGGCGCTCGTGTGGATGGTCGACCAGCTCGCGCCTGAGTTCGTCGAGCGAAGGATCCTGATCCGCCACGCCACTTGGGTCTTGTACGCATACGGCCCATGGACGGACGGCGGCTTGCCGGACATGAAGTCGAGGTCCTTGCTGCCCGTTTCGTACTTGCAGTTGGCGCCGTACGACGGCGGCGGCTCGTTGTCTCTGTACTCGTAGTAACCGCATGTGCCGGTGCATGCGTTGAGGATCGTCTCGGCCGAGACCGGTGCTGCGAGTACGCCGATCGATGTGAGCGCCATCGCGAGCGCTGCGACCAAGCGCAACGCGGATCGATTGATCATGCTGCCCTCCCTGTCCAGATGGTGTCCGCCGTGCGGCTGGCGTCGGCGTTAATGATGCCCGGCCAGCTAGGCGATGGGAAGTACCTTGACGTCGGCCGTCCTGGCCGTTACGCCGACCGGGGCCCGCCGGGCGCGGACCTCATCGAGAAATGGGAGGGAGCGGGCCTCGCGTTCGAGGACGTTGCGGATGAAGCTGCGCAGGGCAGTCTCCGCCTCTGCTTCTATCTCGCGCGGGAGCCGCAGGCCAGCGATTGCCTCGATATCCAGGCGTCGGTATGCCCGTAGTAGCTTCAAAGCCGCTAGGGACATTGGCATCTGCTCGGATGGCGGAGGCAAGTGGCGCGAACACAGCGTCCCGCCCAGCATCGGTACCCACCTGAACTGGTCGTCCTGATCGAGGACGGCGTCGCACTCCACGCATCGCTCAACCTCGGGCCGCATCCCCAGCGCATCGGCCAGGCCGAACTCGAACCAGCGCGCCACCCGTCCCGGCGCCATGCCATCGTCGAGCAGCTGATACGCGCGTCGAAGCAGGGCGTACACGGGGTAGGCAAAAGCCCTCTCCTCGACTGCTCGCTCGGAAAGCTCGGCGAGATACCAGGCCGTGGCCGTCGACTCCAGCCGCTCTCTGAGCGACAGCCACGCATGACCGACGCTGGCCGAGGTGATGACATCGAACGTTCGGGCGCGGGCAAGGACGAGATGCAGTTCGGCGAAGGGCTCCACGGCGCCGCCGATGCGACTGCGCGGCCTGCGGACGCCCTTGGCTATCGCATTGAGCTTGCCATCGTGCGGGGTAAGCAGCGTGAGCACGCGATCCGCCTCGCCTAGCTCGAACCGACTGAGGACGATCGCTTCAGTGTGGTAAACCCGCGGCGCCGGCATCCGCTAAAGGCTACGCGTTGAGCGCTGCCAGCGGGTGTGGCAAAACCAGATAGCGTCAGGTACCATGTATGGCAGATGATCCGGCAACGACCCCTTGTATCCTCCGCCCGTGCTCACGTCGCCTGACCTCGACGCGCTCATTGCCGACACCGAGGCCGAGATCCTTGCTGTCATCGACCAGGTCCAGGATGAGCGAACGACTGCCCTGTACGACATGGTGCGCTACCACCTCGGCCTGGACCGCGAGGGCGGCCGTGGCAAGAGGATCCGGCCGTTGCTCGGGCTGCTCGCATACGAGTCACTGACCGGTGAGCATCGTGCGGCGCTGCCCGGCGCTGCGGCCGTCGAGCTCGGACACAACTTCAGCCTCGTGCATGACGATATAGAGGACCGCGACGTCGAGCGGCGTCATCGAGCCACGCTGTGGAAGGTCTGGGGCGTCCCGCAGGCAATCAACACCGGGGACACACTCTTCACGTTGTCGCGCCTCGCTCTCCACCGGCTCTCAGACCTGGGCTTTTCGGACGCCAAGGTGCTGGCACTGATGCGACTGTACGACGAGACATGCCTGGCGCTGTGCGAGGGCCAGTTCATGGACATCTGGAGCGCCGAGCACGACGACCGCCTGTCGGTCGACTTCTATTTCGACATGATCGGTCGCAAGACGGCAGCGCTCATCGCGGCGTCAGTCCAGGCCGGCGCGGTTCTGGCCACGGATGAGCAGCGGATCATCGACGCGTACCGCGGGTTCGGCTGGTCCCTCGGCATCGCATTCCAGCTGAATGACGACCTGCTCGGCATCTGGGGCGACGAGCAGGCAACGGGCAAGGAGCCTTCGGACATCGCCAAGCACAAAAAGACGTTGCCGGTCATCTACGCGCTGGAACGAGCCACCGAACCAGATCGCACCCGGTTGCGGGAGATCCTGGCGCTCGAGGACGCGACACGAGGCGACGTGGCTGAGGCACGCGACATCCTCGAGCGATGCGGCGCACGCGAATACACACGATCGCGCGCGCAGGCCGAACGCGACGAGGCACTCATGCGGCTGGAGACGGCTGGCGTGGTGAGCGCCGAACCACTCGAGCGCCTGCGCCTGATCGTGGTGTCGGCAATCTCCGCCTAACGTCGTAATCGACGTTTGGAGACAGGCGAACCGCTAACGGTCGGCGCCGTCTAACGGCCGCTGCTTTCAGCCATCTCCCGCGACATAGGCGGACAGGTACCGGCCAAAGGTCTCGTTTTCCGCCATTTGCGCCTAGGCGTGAGGAAATGGCGGGAACTACGCCAACGGCCCCGCGGACGAGCCGCGCGATGCGCGGATTTGACGGGAATAGACAAGCTCGCATCGCGAGGACGGAAACCGCCCGCGGGGAGCTAGTCGGTCTCGTCTCCATCGGCCCGATCACCGTTCTCCTCGCGCCGTCGAACGACCAGGACCTTGCCGACTCGCCGGCCATCGGTCGACTCGACGGTGAGCGTCAACCCATCTACCTCGACCATGTCGCCGACGTTGGGCACACCACCGATCTCGTGATAGACCAGCCCGCCGACGGTGTCGTACTGCTCCTTGTCCTCGCTATCAAGCTCGACGCCGAAATGCTCGGTCATGTCGTCGACGCTCGCCCGACCGTCGACTCGCGCCTCGTCGTCGGACAGTGCCACGATCATCGGCTCTTCGACGTCGTACTCGTCCTGGATCTCACCCACGATCTCCTCGATCAGGTCCTCGATGGTGACCAGGCCAGCGGTGCCGCCGTACTCGTCGAGGACGATCGCGATGTGCACCTTGCCGCGCTGGAAGTTGTGCAGCAGGTCATCGACCGAGATCGACTCCGGGACGAAAAGCGGCTCGCGCAGGATCGAGCGGATCTCGGGCTGTTCTCCCCTGGCCAGGAACGGGATCAGATCCTTGGCGTAGAGGATGCCGACGATGTTGTCGATGCTCTCGTCGTAGATCGGGATCCGCGAATGGCCCTCGCTGACGATCACGCCGATGATCTCGTCCATCGTCGCGGTCTGGGGCACAGCCTTTATGTCGATGCGCGGGACCATGACCTCATGTACGCGCTGCTCGCCCAGCTCGAGCACCGCCCCGATCATCTGCTGCTCCTCGGCCTCGATGACGCCCTGCTCGCCGCCGCGCTCGACGAGGATCATCAGTTCCTCGGCCGTTACGCGCTCCTGCTGCTTGTCGGCGATGCCGAACACACGGGTGATCGTCTGGGTCAACGTGGTGAGCAGCCACACCAGCGGGGACATGACCCGTCCGAGGAGATCAATCGGCCCGGCGAACAGCAGCGCCAGTCTCTCGGCATGGGCAAGCGCGATGGCCTTCGGGACCAGCTCGCCGAACACGATCGTGACCAGGCTGACCAGCGTGGTTACGAGCAACAGCGCTATCAGGCCCGCCTGCGGCTCCAGGACGGGCACCGTGTCCAGGACGCGCTCCAGCTCGCCGACGATGCTGGCGCCCGCGAATGCCGCGGCCAGGAAGCCGACGAAAGTGACGCCGATCTGGATGACGGCCAGGAAGCGACCGGTGTTCGATTTGAGGCGCTGCACTCGTCGCGCGCCCGAGTTGCCCTCATCTATGAGCTGCTCGATGCGGCTCCGGCGGACTGTGACCAGAGCGAACTCCGCGGCCACGAACAGGCCGTTGAGCAGGATCAGGAACGCGATGACGATGAGTTCCACCGCGGCTACGCCTCTTCCGTGGTTGCCGCGGGACGGCGCTCCCGTATCCGCGCCGGGACGCCGACGGCCAGCTTGCCGTCCGGAACGTCCTTGGTAACAACGGACCCAGCGCCCGTGTATGCCCCTTCGCCGACCGTCAGCGGTGCTCGAAGGATTGTGTCGGAGCCGATGAAGGCTCCCTTGCCGATGACCGTCCTGTGCTTCGCTCGGCCGTCGTAGTTGGCCGTTATCACGCCCGCGCCGATGTTCACGTCCTCGCCGACCTCGGCATCGCCGAGGTAGCTGAAGTGGTGCTGCTTGGACCGAGCGCCGAAGCGCGTGTTCTTCTGCTCGGCGAAGTTGCCTATCTCGGCGCCGTCGCCGACTTCACACCCCGCCCGAAGATGAGCGAACGGCCCGATCCGGACGCCGTTGCCGACGCTCGACCCTTCCACCACGCTGGCCCAGATCACGCAGCCCTCGCCAATCGTCGAATCGACGATCTGCCTTCCCGACTTGATGACCGTGTCGCGTGCGATGGTCGTCGCACCGCGCAGCACGACGTTGGGCTCGATGGTGACGTCCTCCCCGACCTCGACGGTGGCATCCACAAATGCGGTGGTCGGGTCTTCGAACGTGACGCCCGCCCTCATCAGCTCGAGAATTCGGGCGTATTCGAGATTTTCTTTGACCTCGTTGAGGTCCACGCGATCGTTCACGCCGCTCAGCTCGAAGGCCCAGTTATCGCCCCTATCGGGCACGACGACCGCGGGGCGCTCATCGGCGCGCGCGAGCTCGACAAGACCAGTGAGGTAGAGCTCCGATGTGGCCGCCGATGGATTGAGGCGTTTGATGGCTCCACGAAGCCATCTGACATCGAAGGCATAGAGGCCCGCGTTGACCAGGTCGATCGCGCGCTCTTCTTCGTTGGCGTCCTTTTCCTCGACGATGCGGTGCACGTGGCCGTCGTCGCCGCCCAGCACGACACGACCGTAGCCTTCAGGGTCGTGCAGCTCCATGGCCGCCAGGGCCATGACTGCGCCGTCGGCGCGGCGACCCTCGGCGACCCAACGCACGCTGTCGGCTTCGATCAAAGGCACGTCGCCGGAGAGAACCACGATCTCCTCGACGTCGGCCGGCAGAGCCTCCAGTGCCACGCGCACCGCATCGCCTGTGCCGCGTGGCACTTCCTGCATCACGAAATCGACCTCGCCGGCGAACACTTCGCGGATGAGCTCGGTAGCCGGTGAGTACACGACCAACGGCGTTTCGCCTGTCGCCTCACGCGCCGCGTCGACCACATAGGCCAGCATCGGCCGGCCGCCGATGGGGTGCAGGATCTTGGGCAGGCGCGACTTCATGCGCGTGCCGAGACCGGCCGCCAGGATGACGGCCTTGGTCCGGGGACTCGGCGGGGTCACGACGGTCGGAGACCGTCGATGGCTGATGGAGGTTGTTTGGGCGACATTGAGTGGCGGTGACTCTACGGTCGCTCGGCGGAGAGTGTCAAACGACAGTCAGAACGCGTGCGTAGCACCGTCGCGGTCTCGTATCCTCGCGACATGACGCCGCGTGAATTCCTTGCCCAATTCTTCGACGCGATGACACGCCGCGACATGGACGCCCTGACCGCATTGCTCCACCCCGAATTCGTCGAGGAGTATCCGCAGTCCGGCGAGCGGATACGCGGGCCGGCCAATGCGCGTGCCATCATCGAGAACTACCCCGGCGGCCTCGGTGAGGCGGTGCAGAGCCCGAGCTATCACGGCCGCGACGAGGACTGGGTCATCACCCCCGCATACACCGTGGTTCGGGTCACGGACTCGGGCGACAGAGGTACCGGCGTCGTCAAAGTG
This sequence comes from Candidatus Limnocylindrales bacterium, assembly GCA_051003655.1. Lineage (GTDB taxonomy): Bacteria > Chloroflexota > Limnocylindria > Limnocylindrales > CSP1-4 > JALYGJ01. The sequence goes on from JBPCLD010000166.1 coordinate 6,643, forward strand.
CGCTATCCAGACGGGTCGGAGTGGTGGATGATCGTGCTCCTCGAGCTGAAGGACGATCTTCTCTACCGCCAGACGGCGTTCTTCGCCGCCCCCTTCGAAGCGCCCGAGTGGCGCGCCGAATGGGTCGAGCGAATCAACGGCTAGCGGACGGCGAAGGCTTCGATCTCGACCAGCGCACCGCCAGGCAGGGCCTTGACTGAGTAAGTCGCCCGTGCTGGCTTGGGATCGCTGACGAAACGCGTGTAAACGGCGTTGAACGCCTCGAAGTCCGTGATCTCGGCGAGAAGGCAGGTGGTCTTGGCCACGTTTGCCCACGTCAGGCCGGCAGCTTCGAGGATCGCGCCGATGTTCCGCATTGCCCGCTCGCTCTGCGCCTCGATGCCGTCCGGCAACGCGCCGCTCGCGGGGTCACGCCCCACTTGACCAGCGACAAAGACGAGATTTCCGGTATCGATGCCCTGGCTGTATGGGCCCATCGCTGACGGAGCGCCATTGGTCGAGACGGCTTTCAAACTCACGGATACCTCCAGACAGGATCGCGGCCGTCGAGATCGACGGCATTGAGTAGTGCGCCATCGAGCGCCGGCGATCGAGTGTCGACCAGGACGCGTCCGGCCTCGGCTGCCTCGTCCGCCGAAGCATAGAGCGCGAAGAGGGTCGGCCCGGAGCCGGACAGCATCCATGGACGGCCGGTGGCCGTCTCGAGCCCGGCGCGGAGCACTGCCAACGATGGTTCGAGCGAAGCGGCGGCCAGCCAGAGGTCGTTCGACCCGCGCAACAGCCCAGCGGCTTCGACCAACCGGTGGGTATCGACGTTGGCGAGAGGAGGCAGACCGAGCACCGGACCCAGATCATCATGTCGGGCGAAGACGCGAGCAGTGGCAAGGGCGATTGGAGGCGTGACCAGCAGCAGGCCGACGCCCGTGGGATCCGGCAGCGGGACGATGTGCTCGCCGCGGCCCTCGACGAAGGCGGCAGCGCGGTCGGACAGGAAGAACGGCACGTCGGACCCGAGTTCCAACGCGAGCGCCGGCTCGACAGCTGAGAAGCTGATACCCCAAGCGGCCTGGGCCAGCCGAAGTGCCGACGCGGCGTTGCTGCTGCCACCGCCGAGGCCGGCGGCGGCGGGAATGTGCTTGTCCAGCGTCACCTCCAACGGTGGGAAGTCGATGCCGGCGTGCGCTCGAAGGGAATCCAGCGCACGGAGGACCAGGTTGTCACGCGTCAACGGCGCTCCGGGCAGTCCGGTCACCGTCAGTTGATCTCGCGTGCCGCTGGCCGCGGGCACCATCGTCAGTCGGTCGGCCAGGCCGATGCGCAGGAAGATCGATCGAAGGTCGTGGTAGCCGTCTGGCCGTCGGCCAACAACCTCAAGCGTCAGGTTGACCTTCGCCGGCGGCCGATCCTCGAACATCGGCGGATCACGCGGGTCAGTCAAGCGAGCCCACGGCGTCCGCCAGCGTGATCCATTCGTCGACGCTGAGCGTCTGCGGCCGACGGTTGGCTTCGATGCCTGCCGCCTCCAGCGCCGCCTCAAACCGCTCACGACCAACCTGCGGCAGCTGACGCGGCAGCACGTTATGAATCATCTTGCGTCGCTCGCGGAAGCCGGCCTGTGCCACCCGCCACAAACGCTCCTCATCGTCAGCGGAAAGTCGGCGCGGCTGCGTCTCGCCCACCAGGACCGCTGAATGGACGGCCGGCGCGGGCTCGAACGCCGTTGGCGGCACGATGCGCGCGACGCGCACCTCGGCGTGGTACTGGACGAAGACCGACAGGTAGCTCATGTCCCCGGGCGCCGCGGCGATGCGCTCCGCGACCTCGCGCTGGACCATCAGCACGAAACGTTCGGGCCGCGGCTCGTCTCCGAGCAGCCGGTGCATTACCGGGCTGGTGATGTGGTACGGCAGATTGGCGACGACGTCGTATGGCGGCTCGACGAGGTCCGATATCGACACATCGAGCGCATTTGCCTCGACCAGCCGCAGGCTGCCCTCCCCCACCTCAGCGAACCGCGTCCGGAGATGGCCGACCAGCCGCGGGTCGATCTCGACCGCTGTCACGCTGGCCCCGCGATCCACCAGCGCGCTTGTCAGGATCCCCAGCCCGGGGCCTATCTCGAGTATTCGCCGGCCCGCCTCGGGCGTGGCGAGTTCGACGATATCCTCGAGAACGCGGCTATCGACGAGATGGTTCTGGCTGCGGCCCTTGCTCGTGGCTAGGCCGTGCCTGCGTAGATACCGCTCGACACGCTCGGCCGAAAGGTGACGCGGATCCAGGTCGTCGGCGGAGGCTGGTCGAGCCACCAGAGTCAGGCCGGTTGCGCGACGGCGAGCTTGAGCGAGGGCTTGGCGGAAAGGTCGGAACCGCCGCGCGCCCCGGCACGCGCCCGGAAGAACCCCGCCGCGCCGATCATCGCCGCGTTGTCAGTGCACAGTCCAGGCCGCGGAACGAGCGTCCGGATGCGGCGCGCGGCGGCGCCCTCCTCGATCCGCCTGCGCAGCACGCTGTTGGCGGCCACGCCTCCGCCGACAACGATGGTCCGCGCGCCGCTTTCCTCGGCCGCACGTAGCGTCTTGGACGAGAGCACGTCGACGACCGAATCCTGGAAGCCGTAGGCCAGCTCGGCGACGGACGACTCGGGCAGCGTTGCCCCGTCGGTCGTCAGCGCGTTCGGCTCGAGCCCCAGCTCGCGTGCCACCTCCCGCCGGGCGGCAGTCTTCAGGCCGCTGAACGAGAAGTCGAAGGTATGGTTCATCCAGGCGCGCGGGAATGGTCGATCGCGTTGCTGCGCACCCTCCGCCGCGCGCATGATCGCCGGGCCGCCGGGATAGGGCAGGCCGAGCAACCGGCCGACCTTGTCGAACGCCTCACCGGCCGCATCGTCGACCGTCTGGCC
>JBPCLD010000167.1:0-2996 GCA_051003655.1 Candidatus Limnocylindrales bacterium
AGCATCAGCCGGCTCTTGCGCCGATCGGCGGCGTTGCGGTGGATGGCGCCGAGCTTCGCGGCACGGTCGAGCGCGGATACGGCTCGCTCAACGGCCTCGCGGACCTCGTCTGTCGCGCCGCCGTTCGCGGCTGCGTCCGTTGCGGCGAGCATCGCCTTGCCGATCAGCGTCTTGGCCGCGGTGCGGCGCGGCTGGTTGATGAGCCGACGACGCTCGGTCTGACGGACTCGTTTGATGGCGGACGGCGTTCGTGCGCCTGTCCAGCCACGCGGGGAATGTGCCAAGGTGAACCTCTGGGATGTCTGTCGGAGGCGCGGTACGCGCGACGAGGGATGGTACCAGCAGTCGGTGTGCGCCGCTCCCGGGCCTGCGGCCGGACGGCCAACTGTGTGGGCCAAGGCTGGCCGACGAGATGTGCGGTCAGTGGCACTTATCGGCCAAACAGCGGCCAAATGTGCGGACGGTGACGCTCGGCGGCCACGCTGACACGGCGATCTTCGCGATTGAGCGCGAATGGGCGCACATCTGGACCACGCGTGGCCGTTAGGTACCTCTGGACGCACACGTCGACGGGGAGGAAATCGGGCATGGTCCTGCTGCCTCACGAACCTTTGCTTGCTTTCCTCCGCAGTCGGCCTGCGGCCGCTGCCGCGCGCGAAGCGGTCGGCTCCCAGCTGGCGGTGGGGTCCGGCCGTCGCTTACTTTCCTCCGCAGTCGGCCTGCGGTCGCTGCTGCGCGCGACAGAGGTCGGCGTCCCGCGGGCGCGGGCTGCCGACCGTCGCTTGCCGACTACACTCCGGCCCCGTGGCGATACCTCAGACCCGTTTCCGCAACTTCTCGATCATTGCCCACGTCGACCACGGTAAATCCACGCTGGCCGACCGCCTCCTCGAACTGACCCACACGATCGACGCGCGGCTCATGACGAGCCAGGTGCTCGACTCGATGGACCTTGAGCGCGAGAAGGGCATCACGATCAAGGCTCGGTCTGTGCGTCTTGACTACGACGCCCGTGACGGCCAGCGCTATGGGCTGAATCTGATCGACACACCCGGTCACGTGGACTTTTCGTACGAGGTCAGCCGCAGCCTCCAGGCTTGCGAGGGCGCAGTCCTCGTCGTCGACGCGGCGCAGGGCATTGAGGCCCAGACGCTGGCCAACGTCCATCTCGCGCTGGCCCAGGGTCTCGTCATCGTGCCCGTGATCAACAAGATCGACCTGCCGTCCGCGCAACCCGAGCTTGTCATGGAGGAGCTGGAAAGCATCCTGGCCATCCCGCGCGAAGAGGTCCTGCTGGTCTCCGCCAAGGACGGCACCGGCGTACCCGAGGTCCTCGAGGCCATCGTCCAGCGCGTCCCGCATCCCACGGGCGATCCGGCCAAGCCACTCCAGGGCTTGATCTTCGATTCGCACTACGACCCGCACAAGGGCGTCGTGGCCTACGTACGCTTGTTCCAAGGCCGGTTGGTAGAACACGAGCATGTCCGGCTGATGGCGTCGGGCGCACAGAGCGAGATTCTGGAGATCGGGGTCTTTCGGCCGCAGCTGGTGCCGGTCAAGGAGCTCGGCCCGGGCGAGGTCGGCTACGTCGCGACGGGCCTCAAGAGCGTCCGTGATTGCCAATTGGGCGACACGATGACGAGCGCGCTCAGGCCGGCGTCAGAGCCCGTCCCCGGCTACAAGCAGGCCAAGCCGCTCGTCTTTGCCGGCCTTTACCCGGTCCAGGGGGAGGAATATCCGGAGCTCAGGGACGCCCTCGAGAAGCTGCACCTGAACGACGCTTCGATCAGCTTCGAGCCCGAGACGTCCGTGGCCCTGGGCACCGGGTTCCGAGTCGGCTTCCTGGGCTTGCTGCACATGGAGATCGTGCAGGAGAGGCTCGAGCGCGAATTCAACCTCGAGCTGATCGCGTCGGCGCCGTCGGTCGAATACCGAGTGACGCTAATGAACGGTCGCGGCGAAGTGGTCGTCGACAACCCGTCGCGCCTGCCGCCCGTGGGTGAGATCGAATCGATCTCCGAGCCGTGGGTGAAGCTCAGCGTGGTCACCCCGTCGCAATACATCGGCACCCTGATGGAGCTCTCGACGGGTCGACGCGGAACGTTCCAGACGATGGAGTACATCGACCCGGAGCGAGTTTTGCTGACCTTCGAGCTGCCGCTGGCCGAGGTGATCGTGGACTACTACGACCAGCTCAAGAGCCGCAGCCAGGGCTACGCATCGCTCGACTACGAGGAGATCGGCTACCGCGAGGGCGACCTGGTCCGGCTGGATGTGCTCGTTGCGGGCGAGCCAGTCGACGCCCTCTCGCTGATCGCTCATCGAGAGCGTGCGCTCTCTGCCGGCCGTGTCCTGGTGGAGCGCCTACGCGTGCTGATCCCACGACAGATGTTCGAAGTCCCCGTACAGGCGGCGATAGGCTCGAATGTTGTAGCGCGCGAAACAATCAGGGCCATGCGCAAGAACGTGCTGGCCAAGTGCTATGGCGGTGACATCACGCGCAAGCGCAAACTGCTGGAGAAGCAGAAGGCTGGCAAGGCGCGGATGAAGCGCGTCGGCTCGGTCGAGATACCCCAGGAGGCCTTCCTGGCCGTGCTCCGTTCCACCAGCACCGAGACCTAGAGATGGTCTCCTAGCCATGGCAGCAATGATCGAGAGCCTCATCCTCCTCGCAGTCGTTGGGCTGCTCGTGGTCCTGCGCTTCGACGCCCGCAGGTTCGGCGCCGCGGAGTACGACGACGAAGAGGCGCCGGGCGGCCTTCGAACGTGGCTTCGCCGACTGTCGTGGTATGCGTTCGGGCTCGTTCTGATCCTCGTCGTGTACTTCCTGCACCCACAGCCGCTGTCGGTGCTCCACCTGCAGATGGGCACTCCGCGGGTGACGGCGCTCACCTTGGGCCTCATGCTCGGCGCGGCGGGTGCGATCTATGCGTTCGCTTACGCATGGCTGCGCTTCGGCGACCTTCGCCTGCCGCCCGCTCGCCGCTATCCGGCCG
>JBPCLD010000168.1:0-4344 GCA_051003655.1 Candidatus Limnocylindrales bacterium
CTGATGTCCAGCGAGCCGGTCCTCGATCACGAAGAACAGTTCCTCTTCAAGGAGGAGATCCTCCACATGGCCACCGCGCTGGCCGATGGAGGGATGCTCGATAACGTCGAGGATCTGCTGACTGACGTCATCACGTCGCCGCGCTTTGACTCGGAGGTGTTCACGCTCGAGCGCTCATTGCAGGTGATGCTGGGCGCTCGTGCCGGCACCACTCTTGTCGGGCTGCTGACGGTTTCGCCCGAGGTTTTCGACCAGGTGGCGGAGGTCCGCATCCAGCCCGAGATCCATGAGCGTCTGGTGGCCTGGCGCGCCCGATTCGGGCTGGCGATCGACAACGCGCTCAACTTCCTGAACAACCCCGATGGCATCCAGGGCCACAACTTCTCCACCCAGGTGGCGCACGTAGACGACCGCCGCGTCCTCCAGGGACGGCTGACGCTGGTTCGGTACAACAATGAGCCACAGTTCTTCGTGGCCGACGCCGGCGTCTTCTACGGACTGATCGCTGATGTCCTCGACCGACTCGTGCCGCAGACAGATGACGAGATCATCGACGCCGACACCCTGGGCCGGATCAAGGACGCCATCGCCGTCATCGAACGGAAGCAAGCAGCCCGCAACCGCCCGTAAGCCCGGCAGTCGATGTTTGAGCGCCCAATTGTCAAGTTCGCGATGGGCGCGATCCTTGGTGGCCTGGCCGCGCTCACGATCTCGGTCGGACTGATGCCCTTCATCGTCACGTTGGCGTTTGCGCTCGTCGTAGCTGTGGCATGGCGCGCTCATTCGGTCTTCGCAGGCGTCCTCTGCGGCTTCGGCCTCACGTGGCTCGTGATCATTGGGAGCACCTACACCAACTGTGTATCCATGGGCCCGAACTGCGTGGGCAGCGAAGGCATGGTTCCGTTCCTCGTTATTGCCGGCGTAGTCTTCTTGTCGGGCGTCGTAGTCGGCCTGCTCGGCGTCGTTCGCGACCTGGAGACGCGCCACGGCGTTCGGCGGGGCACGCCATGAGGTTCGACGACGTCCTGTTCATCGGACTGGCTTTTGTGTGGCTCGCCGTGTGCGTGGTTACGCAGAGATGGGCCCAACGCAGGCTCGCGGCCGGGGCCATCTCCATGGACACAGCCCTTTTCGTTCACGCTGGCACGTTCGCGGTTCTTCCTTTGCTGGCGCTTCCGTCTCGCCACTCAGCTTCCGACATAGCCCTGTTTGTGGCGCTTTCGGCTGCGCTCTTTCTCGGCCAGCTGGCGTTGACCAAGCTCATGCTTCGCTTCGTGAAGGGCCGCTGAGGGCGCCATCGCGTTAGGCTCGCTCCGATGAGGCAGCTCTATCTCGCGGCCACGGGGATGAACCGCGGCAAGACCACCGTTGCGCTGGGGTTGCTCGCGGCGCTCGCTGAACGCGGCTTGGACATTGGCTTCATCAAGCCGGTCGGCCAGCGATACGCGATCGTCGATGGCCAGCCGGCCGACGAGGACGCCATCCTCATGCGCTCGGCTCTGGGGTTGAGTGACCCGCTCGACGTGATGAGCCCTGTCCACATTCCACGCGGCTTCACCAAGTCGTATATCCGGGGCGAGGTCACGCCAGACCTGCCCGGTCGCATACGCCGGGCGCACTCGACGCTCGCCGACAGCCACGACCTCCTCCTCGTCGAAGGGACCGGCCACGCCGGCGTGGGTTCTGTGGTCGGGCTTTCGAACGCCCAGGTCGCGCGGATGCTCAAGGCGCCGGCGGCAATCGTGGCCGAGGCGGGAGTCGGCCGGCCGATCGACGAGATCGTGCTCAACCGGGCGCTGTTTGCCCGACACGGAGTCGAGGTCGTCGGGGCGATCGTCAACAAGGTCGACGCGGACGCGCACCCGAGTCTGCCCGACATCCTGCGCGACGGCCTTGCGCGTCACGGTATCGAGCTGCTCGGCATGTTGCCCTACCGGCCGCTGCTGTCGAACCCGACCCTGTCGATGCTCGTGGAGCAGATGAAGGGCGAGATGCTCAGCCCGGGGGAGGATCTCGACCGCGTCATCGAGCACGTGGCGATCGGCGCGATGCAGCCGCACCACCTCATCGAGCGCATCGGTCCAGGCAGCCTGTTGATCGTGCCCGGCGACCGGACCGACGTCATCCACGCCATGGTTGCCGCCAACCGGGCGTCGCGAGCAGGTGGTGAGAGACGGAGCCTGTTCGCTCGGCGCCGGCAGGTTTTCGGCCGCGCGCCAGAGGATCCCAATCGAACCGAGCTGGCGGGACTGGTGCTCACGGGCGGATACCGGCCAAGGCCGCGCGACCTCGAGGCGATCCAGCAGGAACGAATGTTCGCCTACCTGGTCCGGGAAGACACGTACGAGGCGGCATCGCAGGTTCATGACCTGCTCGTCAAAACGCATCCGGCCGACCGCGAGAAGATCGAGCTTACCCGTCAGCTGGTGAGTGAGCACCTCGACATCGACAAGGTGCTCGATCGCTTCGCCGACCCGAGGTTCTTGCGCGCAAAAAGTGGCGGTCCGGCCGAGACAGTTACCCGTTTCGCAGGTCAGCTGGTCGGGTTGGTCGGCTCGGGGATCCGCTCTCTGACGGGTAGATCGGGTAGATCGAGTCGATCGGGTCAATCGGAAGGCAATCGATCAGGCGCGCGGAAGGAAACCTGACCGCCAGGCTGGCCAGGGCTGGCCGGTCGAGCGTCTGGAGCTCCTCGAGCGTCTCCGCGTCGGCGATGCTGACGTAGTCCGGCGTCCCCAGCGACGCGAGCTCAAGCTCTGATCCCATCCGATCCCGCAGTCGATCGACCGAGGTTTCGCCACTGGCGACGGCGTTGGCCGCGGCCTCCAGCGCGCGGAACAGTGCGGGGGCCTGGAGCCGTTCGTCGTCTGTCAGATAGCGATTGCGCGACGAGAGGGCCAGGCCGTCCGGCTCGCGGACCGTCGGGCAGACGACGATCTCGACCGCCAGCCCGAGGTCGCGCGTGAAGCGTTTGACCACGATCGACTGCTGGCCGTCCTTCTGGCCGAAGTAGGCCTTCGTCGGCTGGACGAGGTTGAAGAGGGTCGCGACCACGGTGGCGACTCCGCGGAAATGTCCAGATCGCGACGCTCCCTCGAGCACGTCTCCAAGTCGGCCAACATCGACGCTGGACACGGCGCCCGGCGGATACATCTCCTCGACGGTCGGCAGGAACGCGACGTCGACCTCGAGCGATTCCAGCAGCGCGAGGTCTGCGGCTTCGTCGCGCGGGTACTTCGTGAAGTCCTCGTTGGGCAGGAACTGGGTCGGGTTGACGAAGATGCTGGCGACGATGGAGGCGTTCTCCCGGGCCGCGCGACGGAAAAGGCTGGCATGGCCCTCATGAAGTGCGCCCATCGTCGGCACGAACCCGACTGGCTCAACGAGTGCCGCGCGCGCCGCAGCGAGCTCCAAACGTGTCCGAACGACCTTCACGGGCGTCCTGGTGACGGACGACGATCCAACGTACCTATTTTCGATGTCATATCGACCGATCCGCGGCGAAGGAGGGCGCGGACATCGCTTGACCCCCTTGGAAGTCCGCAATTTGACGATTTGACGCCGAAAGTTGCCCGCCCCAAACGGGAAATAGGCGGGACCCGCCACCGATCCTGACCAAAATGGGTTGGGGTGTCGATGTCAAATCAAATCCCGTAGGAACCCGTCCCGAGAAATGACGACGAGCTAGAGGTCGCGGTCGAGGGGGATGGGCTCGTCTGACATCTCGGCGCGATCAAGCGCGCCGGCGCCGAGTACCTCGGCCAACACCTCGGGATCCATCTTCGACGAGTGCTCGGGGCCCGGAAACGTGCCGGCCGCGACGTCCGTGGCGTATGCGGTCACGGCCTCGGACATCCGGAGGCCCAGCTCCTCGTAGCGCTTGGCGTGGCGCGGGATGAAGCCGTAGGTCAGGCCTAGGAGGTCAGTGATCACCTGCACCTGGCCTGAGCAGCCCGCCCCGGCACCGATGCCGATGGTCGGAATCCTCAATCGCTCCGTGACGGCCGCGGCGAGCTCGGCCGGCACCAGCTCGAGGACGACGGCGAATGCGCCCGACTCCTGGACGGCGAACGCGTCGGCCAGGAGCTTGCGTGCCGATTCCACGGTTTTGCCCTGGACTCGATGGCCGCCGAGCCCGTAAACGGCCTGCGGCGTCAGCCCAATGTGGCCCATGACCGGGATGCCGCTTCGCGCAATCGTCTCAATGGTGCGCGCCGACCGCACGCCGCCCTCGACCTTTACCGCGTGTGCCCCGCCCTCACTCATGAAGCGGCCGGCATGCTCGAGCGAGGCCTGTTCCGTCACGCCGTAGCTCAGGAAGGGCATATCGGCGACGACGAGCGT
>JBPCLD010000169.1:0-3782 GCA_051003655.1 Candidatus Limnocylindrales bacterium
GCCGATCTGGGCCATGTACATCGCGGCCGCCGAGAAGCGCGGCTTTCCGCGGGCCAAGCTGGAGGGCACGCTCCAGAACGACATCCTCAAGGAGTTCGTGGCCCAGAAGGAGTTCCTCTTCCCGCCCGAACCTTCGATCCGGCTGGTGACCGACACGATCGAGTTCGGCACCCGCGAGCTGCCCAAGTGGAACACCGTCTCGATCTCCGGCTACCACATCCGCGAGGCCGGCTCCACGGCCGTCCAGGAGCTCGCCTTCACCATCGCCGACGGGATGGCCTACGTGGAGGAGGCGATTCGGCGCGGACTCCGTGTCGATGAGTTCGCGCCGCGGTTGAGCTTCTTCTTCAACTCACACAACGACTTCTTCGAGGAGATCGCCAAGTTCCGCGCGGCGCGGCGGATCTGGTGGAAGCTGATGACGCAGCGCTATCGGGCCGAGAATGAGCGCTCGACCTGGATGCGCTTCCACACCCAGACGGCCGGTGTGTCCCTTACTGCCCAGCAGCCGCTCAACAACCTGACGCGGGTGGCCATCCAAGCCCTTGCGGCAGTACTCGGTGGCTCGCAGTCCCTGCACACCGACGCGTATGACGAGGCATGGGCAGTCCCGTCCGCCGAGGCGGCACTCCTGGCGTTGCGCCAACAGCAGATCATCGCGTCCGAGACCGGCGTCACGAACACTGTTGATCCGCTCGGCGGCTCGTGGTTCGTCGAGTCCCTGACCAACGAGGTCGAGCGGCAGGTCTGGCGCTACCTTGACGAGATCGACGGCTACGGCGGCATGGTCAAGGCGATCGCCGCCGGCTTCCCGCAGAAGGAGATTGCCGACGCCGCGTATCGGTTCCAGCGCGAGATGGACGAGGGCGAGCGCGAGATCGTGGGAGTCAACATCTACGCCGATCCGAACGAGGACCTGTCGATCCCCCTGCTCGAGGTCAGCGAGGAGTCGCGGCAGCGGCATCTTTCGCGGCTCGCGCGCACCCGAGCTGAACGTGATCCGGCTCGTGTTGCGGCGGCGCTGGCACGCTTGCGCGACCTGTCGTCGCAGCCAGGGTCAACCGAGGCGAACGTGGTGCCTGCCCTGATCGAATGTGCCAATGCGTACGCCACGCTCGGCGAGATGTGCGGAGTCTTCCGCGCCGTCTTCGGGGAGTACCGAGAACCTGTCGCAGTCTGACGATGGAAACAATCCTGCGCGAGCTGGTTGCCGAAGCAGGAGCCGAGTCCCGCAAGGCGGGGGACGGGCTCGAATTTGTGAACGGGGACCGAGTCTTCGCGGTCTCGAACAAGGACGCGGTTGAGCTTCGTCTGACGTCGGAGATCGCCGAAGCCGCGCGCCGCACGCCCGACACGGGCGCCTCGACGCGCGGCGACGACTGGGTTCGCCTCTCCCCGCGCGACTGGGACGACCACGCGCGCGATCGGCTGGGGGCCTGGTTCCGGGTTGCCTGGCGGCTCGCCGACACCGGCAGCTAACGCCGGATAGCACAAGACCCCGGCCGCAGCCGGGGTCTTGAATGAAGGACTGAGTTGAGTCAGGCGGCTGTGTCGCCTGCCTCACCTGCGCCCTCGGCCGTTGTGGCGACCGGCATGAACTGCTTGAGCCCGAACTGGGCCTCGAGCTGCTCAAGCGGTCGGAAGCCGACCACGCCCTGCGGCGTGAACGCGTTGCCGTTCTCGTCCTTGCCGGGACGGAAGAACGCGATCGTCGGGATACTCATGATGTTGAAGGCCTGCGACAGCACCGGGTTGGCGTCGACGTCGACCTTCACGACCTGGATCGTCCCGTCGTACTTGTCGGCGAGCTTCTCCATCTCCGGTGCAACCATCTTGCATGGCCCGCACCAGACGGCCCAGAAGTCGACGACGACCGGCTTATCGCTTCCGATCACGAGCTCCTGGAAGTTGGCGTCCGTCGCGACCTTGATCTCTGCCATTGCTATTTGAGTCCTTTCTCCGCCGTGCGGTGAATCCCGATCAGCGGGAAATGTCCTGGATGAGTCGGTAAGCCTCGATGACCCGTGGGTCGGTAAGGCTGTAAAAGACAGTCGTGCCCTCGCGTCGAGTGGTAACCAGGCCCGCCGAGCGGAGCACACCAAGGTGCTGGCTCATGTTGGGGACCTGACAGCCGACGTCGCGCGAAAGCTCGCTGACGGAACGCTCTCCTGACGCAAGCGTCTCAAGCACGCACAGGCGCTTGGGATCCGACAGGGCGCGGGCGACAATCGCCGACTTTTGCCGATCCGTCTCGCTGGTTACGAAGATTGCGCTCGTCATCCGAGCGTTGATTTTCTCACTTGTTGCGCAAACACGCAACCTTCTGGTAACAGGGCGGATGATGCCTGCCCCGCCACTCCGATCGCGACGCCAGGGAGGTGGGAGCACCTATGTGAGTCTGTCAGTCGCATACTTGGGCCAGGCGCATTCGTGGTCGTGCGGACAAAAGGCGAGCGGCAGGCGCACGCCAAGGACGAAGCCGATCTTGACCAGCTTCCATGTTGCGAGCCCGGGCACGAGACCGCGCTCGAGGCGCGAGATCGTTGACTGGCTAACGCCCGATCTGTCGCCGAGCCGCCGCTGGCTCAGTCCCGACGATCGTCGGCACCGACGCACCAGCCTGCCGAACGCCACCATTTCTGGCACCGGCCACTCGACGAACCTGCCGTAGGGGTCGCGCTGGAGAGGTGGCTGAAGGTGCATCGCATATATAGAAGATGGAGTCGGTTATCTCAAGCTTATCGGCGCCTTAACGCGCGGTTTGCGGCGACGCATCGCTGGCTCATTTATGCGACTGAACGACTCACCGACCCACGTCCCATGCCCTGAGCTCCGCGCCAGGACGCGAACGATCTAGAAGCCGATCTCGCGCAGGTGGGCGTCGGTGATCCCGGCGTGGTGGCCGAGCTCGTGCAGCACCGTTCGCTGCACCTCCAGCGCCAGCTCCTCGGGATCCGGAAAGTCTTCCTCTAGCGGTAGCCGGAAGATCGTGATCTTGTTTGGAAACTGGGCATATCCGGCGCCATACGCCAGGGGCGAGACCCCCTCGTACAGGCCGTAGAGGGTGTCCGTTGGGCGGAGGCGGGAGCTGCGCAGCTGATCGGCTGTCGGCTCGTCGTCGATCACCACCGCGACGTTATCGAGCAGCGACCGGACGCCTGCAGGGAGGCCGTCGAGGGCCAGCTCAACCAGAACCTCGAACGGCTGGTGCTGATATTCGCGGGCTGGCGGCACGGTCATTCGCCGGTCGGGTTTGCGGCGAGCCTGCGTGCCGCGGCGCTTGAGAGCCACGTTCCTATGCTATCGAGCGTGCCCCATGAACCCGATTCGCTCGTCGTCCGCACCGACCAGGGCGACGGCATCCATTATCTGGATTGGGGTGGCCCTGCCACGAACCTCGCACCCATCCTCCTGATCCACGGCCTCGGTGCAACCGCCTGGGCATGGACGCCGGTGGCGAGAAGGCTGCGCGAGCACACGCGCGTGATCGCCATGGACCTCCGCGGCCATGGCCTGTCTGACGCCCCGCGCACCGGCTATGACCTCGAATCGCTCGCCTTCGACGCACTGACCGTCCTGGTGGCCAATGGGTTCGGCGTGGATGCAGCGGGGCCGCCGGCCGTGGTGGCGGGGCACGGCCTGGGCGCGATGGTGGCCGCGGCGATGGGCTGGATCCAACCCGCATCGGTCGCCGCCGTATCCCTGGTCGACGGCGGATGGGAGGAGCTGGGCGAGGCGACGGGCATAACGGCGGCCGATTTCGAGCGGACCATCGGCGACCC
>JBPCLD010000170.1:0-8416 GCA_051003655.1 Candidatus Limnocylindrales bacterium
GATTTCAGCGCACGGCCAGGCGGCCTGATCTACATCGGCGCGTACGTGGCGACCGCGATCATCGCCGCGATCTCAGTCTGGTGGTACCGCTCGCGGAGGCCGATCCGAACCTGACCGGCTGGCGAGCAGCGATTCGAGCAGGTCGGTAGTGACTAACATCGGTCGCATGTCCCAGCGCTCGAAGGACGTCATCGTGAGCGCCGGTGAGCGGCGCGTTGTGTCAGCGCTCATCGCCGACGTGGTCGGCTCAACAACCATTGCCGAGAAGCTCGGACCCGAACGTTCCAAGTTTTTATTCGACGAGATTTCTCAGCTGATGCGCGTGGAGGTGGAGCGCTTCGGCGGGACGGTCGCGCAACTCACCGGCGACGGAGTCCTCGCGCTTTTCGGCGCGCCGACGGCGCATGAAAACGACTCGGAGCGAGCGGTTCGGGCAGCGTTGGGCGTCCATCAATCGGTCGCCCGGTACGCGGCGGAGGTAGCGCCGGCATACGGTATCGAGCTGGCAGTCCGCGTCGCGGTTAACACCGGCCCGGTCGTCGTCCCCGCGAGCGACGCACCTCCGGACGTTCTGTACAACGCTCTCGGAGACACGGTCAACGTCGCCGCGCGGCTGCAGGCATTCGGCGATGTGGTGGTGGGGGAGGCGACGGCCTATCAGGTCGAGGAGTCCTTCGATCTCGAGGAGCTCGGCAAGCTCGAGCTCAAGGGCAGGACTCAGCCGTTGCGCGCGTTTCGCGTTGTTGGGGCCCGCGTGGGTGACGCCGGACGCGTCGAAACGCCGTTAGTCGGTCGGACGGCCGAGCTCGCGTTGCTGACTGAGGTTCTGGATGGCTTGGTTCAGGGCCGCGGAGCGATCGTATCGATCACCGGCGAGCCAGGAATCGGCAAGTCGCGACTGATCGCGGAGGCGCACCAGAGTCACGCCGAGGGTGTTCGGTTCCTGTTCGGCCATGCCGAGTCGGATGCGCAGAACGTTCCGTACTGGCCGGCGCGTGATCTGCTACGCAGCTGGTTGCGTGTCGGCGTGTCGGATCCGGAGGCGAAGGTTCGGCTGGAACTGCGTGCCGAGCTGGCGCGCAGGTTGGCCGACGGCGCAGCCGATGCCTACCCATTCCTGGCGGCGCTGCTTGGGCTGGCACTCGAGCCCGCGCAACAACAGCTGGTGGATGACTTCGCGCCTGACGCGGTGCAGCGACAAACTTTCGACTGGCTCCACCAGCTCGTCGATGCCCTGGCGCACGACCAGCCTCTGTGTCTGGTCTTGGAGGATCTCCATTGGTCGGACGAGGCGACGCTTGCGCTGCTCGAAGAGCTGTTGCCCGCAGCCGAGAACGGAGCGATCTGCTTTCTTCTCGTGCATCGCAGCGACGCGGACAATCCCGCCTGGCAGCTCGTGGACCGCGCCCGACGTCGGTTTCGGCGGCTCTTTTTGGAGCTAGAGCTGCAACCGCTTCCCGACATGGACGCCCGCGCGTTGGCCGAGGTTGACGCCGGAGGCGAGCTGCCATCGGACGTCGCGCAGCTCTTCGCGGAGCGCGCTGGCGGCAACCCATACTTCGTGGGCGAGGCCGTGCGTGAGATGCTCGAGCGAGGCGCGCTCGAACGACGCGACGGCAACCTCGTTCTCGTCGGGGTCGCGTCCATCCCGGCCAGGCTGCACGAGGCTCTCCAGGCGCGCCTCGGAAGGCTCGGCGTTGACGCTCGCGAGCTGATTGCGACCGCCGCCGTCATCGGGCGTTCGTTCGGCCTCACTTTGCTCGAGCAGGTGCTCCCCCGGACGAGGCTGCTGTCGACCCTCTCGGAGCTCCAGTGGTTGGGGCTGATCGTGCAGGAGCGGAGCGGACCGGTGCCGGAATATCGGTTCCGCCACGGCCTGGTGCAAGAGGTCGCCTACGCATCGCTGGTCGAGGCCAGCAGGCGCGATCTTCATCGTCGCGTGGGCGAGGCGCTCGAGGGCATTCACCCGGAAGCGTCCCAGGCAGAGTGGGGCGTGCTCGCGCGCCACTTCGCCGCGGCCAACGACGTCGAACGGGCAGCCGACTACCACCAGAAGGCAGGTGATGCCGCGCGCTCGTTGTATGCCAACGATGAGGCGCTCGTGCACTACGAACGTGCGCTGGCGTTTCTCGACCAGTTGGGCGACTCCGAGCGAGCACGTCTGACCCTGTTCAAAGTCGCGAACACGCACCATTTGGCCTTTGACTTCGGGCTCGCGAACGAAGCGTTCACCAAGGCATTCGAAATCCCTGAGCGCGCGCCACAGCGGCTGGAGCCGACGGAACATGTCACCTGGGCGTTGACAGCAGCCTGGGACAGGGAGGTCGCACCTGGGCACAGCTACAGCGTGCCCACGTTCGAGGTCGGCCGAAACCTGTTCCGAGGCCTGGTGGCCATCGGACGCGACGATGGGATTGAACCTGATCTGGCCGAGCGCTTCAGCGTTTCGGACGACGGGCGGTCGTACACGTTTACGCTTCGTGCGGACGCTCGGTGGAGCGACGGAGCGCCAGTAACCGCGGCCGACTTCGCCTTCACCTACGCCCAGATGCTCTACGACGGCGTCGTCACGGCCCCCCTTCTCGACGGCGTGAGCGCGCGGGAAATCGACGAGCGGACTGTGGAGGTTCGTTTGCGCGAGCCCCGAAACGACTTCCTTTACGTCCTCGGCCTACCTCCCTTTTTCCCTTGGCCGCGCCATGTCTACGAGCGGCTGGGACGAGACTGGCACCGTACGGCACCCCTCGTCGGGAATGGCCCCTTCGTGCTAACCACACGCGAGGAGAATCACGTTGCACTCGAGGCCTCGAGCACCTGGTACGGAGCTCGCGCAAACGTTCGCGAGGTAACCATCGACCTGGAAGCGTCGCTCGCAGACGCGGCCGAGCGGTGGCGAAGAGGCGAATACGACGTAATGGATGTCGCCGCCAGCTCCGTTGCTGACGACGACACGGTCGTGCTGCGTGCGCCGGGGATGTTGACGTGGTATCTCGGCTTCAATGCACTCCGGGCGCCCTTCGACGATGTCCGTGTGCGCACTGCCCTTGCGCATGCCGTCGACCGGAGCGCGATCGCGCAAGTGCTGGGCGGGACACCCGCGGTCGCGGGCGGCCTCATTCCTCCGACGATGCCCGGCCATTCGCACCGTGTGACGCCGCCATTCGACCCGGATCGGAGCCGTGACCTCTTCCGCGAAGCCGGGTTCCTCCCGGGACAGGCATCCACAGCCGTGGTTCTGGCATGCCTGAATATCTGGGAGCCTGCGGCGAGAATGGTGGCTGCTCAGTTGGACCACGTCGGCGTTCCTGTTCAACTTCAAGTCCTGGCGCACCGATCCGATCCGGAGCTGGATGCGGCGATCGAACGAGGCGTCCACGCATTCATCTGGGCGTGGATCGCCGACAGCCCCGATCCTGGCGGTGGCGTCCTCGCTCCGATGCTCCAGTCGTCTCCGGCGCTCTATCGCGACAAGACTCTGGATGACCTCCTGGCCAGCGCAGCAGCGCTGCGCGACCAAGACGAGCGGCTGCGCCTATACCGGGAATTTGAGCGCAGATGGATTGGCGAGCAGGTGGCGCTCGTGCCCCTGGCGCACGGCGACACGACCTTGTGGGTGCGACCGTGGGTGACAGGTATGTGGGTGAACGCGACCGCGAAGTCGACGTTCGCTGAGGCTGTCGTGACGCCGGCTGCCAGGCGCTCGTAAGCCGCGTCAGATCACAAGACGCACATGTTATATTCTGCACATGTACACGGAGCGTACCCAGGTCCTCTTGAGCACTGCGCAGCGCCGGCGGCTGGAGCGGCGCGCCGCAGAGGAGCGTCGGTCAATCGGTGCCGTTATCCGCGACGCAGTCGACGCCTATATCAGTGCCCCGGGCCGGACGCGAGAGGCAGCCGCCGACAGCCTGCTCGGCATTGGCGCTCCCGTGGCCGACTGGGAACAGATGAAAGAGGAGATCATCATCGGCGCGACCAAGGAATCGCGGCGCTGACAGCCGTCTTCATCGACACCGCCGTGCTGATGTACGCCGCGGGCGATGCGCATGAGCTGCGCGAGCCATCCGCGCGCATCGTCCGCCTGGTGCGCGACGGTCAGCTCGATGCCGTCATCTCGGCCGAGGTGATCCAGGAGATCCTCCATCGCTTCGTCGCCATTCGCCGTCCCGACATTGGTTCCCGAATGGCGCGCGATGCGCTCGACCTGTTTGCCCCGGTGCTGCCAATCACCCATGGTGTGATGGATCGGATGCCCGCACTTGTCGACCAATATCCAGCCCTCGCCGCGCGCGACCTTGTCCACGTTGCAACGTGTATCGAGAACGGCATCGGCGTGATCGTGTCGCCCGATCGGGGCCTGGACGCCGTGAGCGAGGTAACGCGCGTGCCCGTGGAGGACATTGAGACACTCGTTGCGCGTTAGCAATGACTGACCTTGGGGGAGGTCGCCAAGTGCCATTGATGGCGCGTTAGCCCAGTGACGTCGCGAGCCCGATAACAAGGACGTCGGTCGGCTGGCTTTTGCCCTTCAGGGACAGCGACCGTCGCTCGGCCCCGGCCCCTGACAGGCCGGCATTCTCGGCCGCCGAGGTCGTGACGAGTATCTCGCCCGCCGCAGCCGCAGATGCGAGTCGCGCAGTCGTATTGACTGTGTCGCCCATGGCCGTCAGCTCGGTGTCCGGCCCGACGCCGATCGCGCCAACGTAGGCCGGACCGGTATTCACTCCTACGCCGACAGGGACCCACGGCGCACCGGGGCCGGCGTGACCGGTTCGCCTCAGAAGCTCGACGGCGGCGGCGATCGCGCGGCGCGCGTGCACCGCGCCGGCCATGGCGGGAACGAAGATGCCGATGACCTCGTCGCCCACGAACTTGTCGACGATCGCGTCGTGGTTTCCGAGGACATCGGTAGCGATGTCATAGAAGCGGCCCATCAGCCGGTTGAATTCCCGCGGACTCATCTGCTCCGCCAGCGGGGTGGAGCCGCGCACGTCAGCGAACAGCAACGAGCACTCGACCTCCGCGCCGCCGTGGCTGCGGCGCAGCACACGAAAGCAGCCGGTGCAGTATTTGGCGTTCTTGCTCCACGGACCCAGCCCGATGGCCTTCATGGCGATGCCGCCCGGCGGCCCAAACGGACGAGTGCACCATTTGCACCTCGGCGGACTCGGGATGCGGCCCCAGAAGCGGCGGAGGTGGAGCATCCGACTGGGGTTGAGGAGCATCTGCCGCCACCTCTCCTCGGAAATTGTCGAATCGGTCGTCTTCGAGCCGTCCAAGTCTGAACTGTAGACCTGACCAATGCGGCTCAGCCAACGGCGCTACCTTCGCCAGCACAGGTCTTGCGTCGGCCATCTACCAGATCACTTCGACCTCGTACTGATCGATAGCCGGATCGGCGGTGAGGATCGGCAGGTTTTCGACCTGCGCCTGGGCCACGAGCAAACGGTCCCAGGGGTCACGGTGGATCATCGGCAGCGATCCAGCTCGCAGCGCGTGCGCCTCTGCGACCGGGAGGACGCCGAAGGAAAAACGCTGTAGCAGTCGCGGCAGGTAGACGTCGGATGGAGCCGGCAGTTCGAGCCGACCAAGCCGCGACTTGATCGCGATCTCGTACAGAACCCCGGCGCCGACTGAAGGCATGTCAGGCGACGGAGACGATGGATTCTTCTCGACCGAGATCGTTCTCCTAATCGTCGGGGTCGCAGCGCTTCTGTTGGTCGTGCAGTTCGGCCTCGCCTCCATCGGCGAGTGGCGCGGCCACCTGATCGCCGGCTAGGTATCGGCAAGCGATTGATGCCGATGACGCGTGGGATTCTGGTCGGCTAGTGATCCAGCCCCATCTTGGTCAAGACGCGGTCGCGGGTGAAGCTGCTGCGCAGTGGGCATGCAGTGTTTTGATTGGCGAACATCCCAGGCTCCCAAATGGCCTGGATCCTCGGAATGGACTTGACCCATCGAACCTGGACAACGCGCTCTTCCTTGTCCGCATCACCCACGTACTCCCCCATGTTTGGCGCTTGGAGCTCCATCTCAAGGATGGGCACCTGCACCCCTTCTTTGTCGACATTGAAGCTGGAGACGGGCACCGCTGATGTGAGAACCTCACCCACCCCTACGTATCCCGTGCCTGGGATATGCGCAAAGACGCGATGGCCCGGCTCAAGAGCTTCGAGGGTCTTTCGGTACCACTTTCCCCCACCGGCGGAGACAAATCCAAATCGGACTGCGTCTTCCCAGTTCCGGTGATCGCCCTCTCCGAATGCCACGTAGTAGTCCGTGCCGTTCCACGGTTCCATCCCAGCCTTGGACACAGACTTGACGTTGGCCTCAGCCTCGCTCGGTTCGATCAGCCAAGTTCGAGCCAGATAACGCCGGTCCTCGTCGACGAAGTACCGAAAGAACAGGACGTTGATCGGAACTCCATACCCTGCCGATAGGTAGGTGACGATGCGCTCAGTGCTCGCGTCGAGCTCGCTGGCCACGATCACAAGCTTATGTTCCTGGTTGATTGCGTCCGGAATGGATCCACCGAAACGGCCTGCGAAGGCCTCCTCCAGTCGCGTTCCACCCAGGTGCAGGGCACATAGGCCGGCAATCTGCTCGTAAGTGAGACCCTTGACCCAAAGGCCGTAGTCCAAAACCTGCGCAACAACCTCCCGTGGGGTTCTGTCGCGCTTGAGCTCGATAACGTGCAGCGCCCCATCCGAATCAATCGCCAGCAGATCAACCTTCTTGCCGTAGGCCGTGTTCACCTGCCGGCCAATGACCATCAGGTCGAGCCCCAAGATTGAGATATCGGCCGCTAACAGGTCCTCGAGCTCGGACTCCGTGGGCATCTTGGCTGCCTGCAGCTTCTGCGCAGTCCATCCAGTCTCCAGATCCCGAACTCAACGGGCATTCGATGCTCCTAACGGGTGGCGGGCATAATCCGTTCATCTTCCGACTGTAGTGTGCGCGTGCGAGAAACCGTCACTATGTGCGCCGTACATGTCTCCGATGGATGAGGCGACCACCCGAACGAACGTGATCGATCCCGCGCTGCATGCCCGTGGCTGGACCGAGGATCTAATCAAGCGAGAAGAGACACTCGGCACGGTAGAGATCATCGACGGACGGCCGCGGCGCCAGACGCACGGCCGGACCGACTACACGCTGCGGGTCAAGGTCGCGCCGGACGCCCAGCCTGTCGCGGTGGCGATCTTGGAGGCCAAGAGCGAGGGCAAACACCCGGCATATGGGTTCGAGCAGTCGAAGGAGTACGGCCGCGCCTGCAAGCGCCTGAACGTGCCCTTCCTCCTTGCCACCAACGGCCATCTCTGGGTGCTTTACGACTCACGCGCGGGAAAGTCGACTCCGACAGCACGCCAGATGGGCAGCTTCCCGACTCCCGACGAACTGCGGGCGGCTTACGAGGATGTCACCGGCGTCGACCTGACGAGCCCGGCGGCCAAGCCATTGCTCGCCCCCTACAGAGGCGGTGAGACCAGTCGGCGCTATTACCAGGACGCCGCCATCCGCGCGGTTCTGGAAAAGCTCGCCAACGGCGAGAAACGAGCCCTGCTGAGTTTGGCCACAGGTGCCGGTAAGACCTTCATCGCGGTGAACCTATTGCGCCGCATCGCCGACGCCGGCCTCCTCAGACGGGCGCTCTTCGTGTGTGATCGGGACGAGCTGAGATCCCAAGGCCTCGCCGCGTTTCACAACGTCTTCGGCAACGACGCGGCCGCTGCCAGCGGCTCGGAGCCACAGAAGAACGCGCGAATCGTTATCGCCACGTACCAGACGCTTGACCTGGATACCGACGACGACGACGCCAGCTTCCTGGTCGCCAACTACCCCGATGACTACTTCAGCCACATCGTCATCGACGAATGCCACCGCTCTGCCTGGGGTAGATGGTCCGAGGTCCTCAAGCGAAATCCAAACGCCGTCCAGGTCGGCCTGACCGCTACGCCGCGGCAGCTGGTCTACCCGAAATCAGCCGACGCCGTGGCTGACGCAACGATCACCGCCGACAACCTGCGCCATTTCGGCGAACCGGTCTACGAGTACGACATCGGGCAGGGCATCGACGATGGCTATCTCGCTGCGTGCGAGATCGTCCGCCGTGACATCTTCATCGAGGACAGCCCGTTCGCCGAGCGCGAAACGGGACTCGATCGCGATGATCTGGCCGACGCGACTTATGCCGACGCCATGACTGGCGAGGTCCTCACCGGCGCCGACGCCCGGGACAGGTACGAGGCGACCCAATTCGAGGCGAGAATCCAGCTGCCCGATCGCGTCGAGGCGATGGCGGATGACCTGTTTGCAAACCTCTTGGCCACCGGCGGCCCCGAGCAGAAGACGATCGTGTTCTGTGCCCGCGATAGCCACGCCGACGCGGTTGCGACTGCACTCAACAATCGTTACG
>JBPCLD010000171.1:0-4291 GCA_051003655.1 Candidatus Limnocylindrales bacterium
ACCTCGTGCTCGAGCTGCTTGACGTAGTCGTCGACCGCATCGGTCGAAAGGTCCTTGATCAGCCGGTCGAACAGCGGCCTGGAGTCAACATCGATGTAGACCTCCTGGAAATACGGATCCAGGAACCCGTCGAGTGGCACGATCGTGCCATCGGGCGCCTCCCACGTTGGGTCGAGCACGTTGCTCGCGTTCGCCAGCTGACCCCTGTCCCTATCTGCGACCACCCAGTCGAGCTTGCACCAGCCAGGGTTCTGGGCAGCTTCGGCCCAGGTCACCGTTCGGGCCGAGCCGTCCGCTGCGACGACGTTCATCTGGCCCGATTCGATCTCCTGCGGCGTCCACGTAATGGGGCTGCCCACGTGCTCGTTCCTCCCGTCCTTGGTCACGGCAGCGTCCCAGGTTCCGAGCTTGACCTCTGACAGCCGGTGGGAGGGACCCGACATCGTCGACAGTGCCTTCTCGCGAATCAGCTCGCCCAAAATCCGGCACGCCTCCTCCTTCGTGTCGGCGGTGATGTGTATCCGCTCGAAGAAGTCGGCATCGGCCGGGTAGGCCTGGATGCGGCTCTGGGCGGACGAGCCGGACAACGCCAGCGCCGTCTTGACGCCGGGGCGGTTCTCGAAGCCGATGATCGGCGCAATCCGACGGAACCGGGCCAGGTCTTCGGGGTTCAGGTCGAGCATCGAGGCTCGGTGGCCGAAGACGCCACTGGCCACGTCCACGACCACGTCACCGCCGACCGACTCGGCGGCCATGGCCGCGATCCAGTTGTCGGCTTCAACCTCGTTGATCTCGACGCCCAGCCGTCGCGCCGAGTCGATCACGCGTGCGATCGCGTCCTGCTGCGTAGTTGCATCAGTCATTGCTGGACCCCTCGAGCGCTCACCTGATCTCCTGGGACGCGACCAGTTTCCGTCATATAGCAATGGGAGGACTCTTATCCAAACCCCGCACAGGGTCCCGGAGGGTCGCTGAGCGTGAGACTCTCGTCAAAAGGCCCGCCTGGTGCCGCTTTGCCGGTAATCGGGACGGATTCATCGGATAAGAGGCCCGGGGTGCCTAAATGACAAGTTCCGATGCGGCCTAAGTCGGTCCTTCCTACTGGTTGTCGATCTGGGCCCGTTGCAGGCGGCCCGAGTAATCGACATATATCGACTTCCATTCGGTGAACGTATCCAGCGCGGCGTGTCCGGCCTCGCGATGGCCGTTGCCGGTGGCCTTCATGCCGCCGAAGGGCAGGTGCGTCTCGGCGCCGATCGTGCCGGCGTTGACGTACACGATTCCGGTCGTGAAGTCGCGCATGGCCCGGAACGCCGTGTTGGTGTCTGTCGTGTAGATGCTCGAGCTCAGGCCGTAGCGCGTGTGGTTGACCACCATCGCTGCCTCTTCGTAGCCGCTCACCCGGATGACCGCCAGCACCGGTCCGAAGATCTCCTCCTGGGCCACCCGATCCATATATCGGACACCGTCGAGAATCGTGGGACGGTAAAAGTGCCCGTGCTCGAGGCCGGCCAGATCGGAGGTCGGTTCGCCGCCCGTAGCAAGTCGAGCGCCCTCCTCGGTGCCCACCTCGACATAGGTGCCCACTTTCTTGAGCGCCTCCGCGTTGATCAGGGGACCGACGTCGGTGGTCGACTCGAGGCCTGGCCCGAGCTTGAGCCTCGACGCCCGATCGACCAGCCTGTCGACCAGCTCGTCGGCAACCTTCTCGTCGACAACCAGCCTGCTACATGCGGTGCAGCGCTGGCCCGTGGTACCGAACGCCGACCAGAGGATGCCGTCGACGGCGAGCTCCAGATCGGCGTCGGCCATGACCGCGATCGCGTTCTTGCCGCCCAGCTCGAGGGACAGGCGTGTATTTCGTCGCGCGGCCGCGATAGCGATCTCCCGGCCGGTGGCGCCATTTCCGGTGAACGAGATGACGTTGACGTCGGGGTTCTCGACGAGCGGCATGCCCACGTCCGCGCCTGACCCGGTAACCATGTTGACGGTGCCTGCGGGGAAGCCCGACTGGTGCATCAGATCCACCAGTAGCGCGGCGCAGTGCGGCGTGTCCGAGGCGGGCTTGAGCACGACCACGTTGCCCGTGATCAGGGCGGCAGTCATCTTCCAGCACGGGATCGCGATCGGGAAGTTCCACGGCGTGATAATCCCAGCGATGCCGATCGGTTGGCGGATGCTCATTGCCCACTTGTCGGGCAGCTCGGATGGGGTCGTGTCGCCGAACACTCGGCGCCCCTCACCTGCCATCAGGTAGGCAATGTCTATGCCTTCCTGGACGTCGCCGCGCGCCTCGGGGAGGACCTTGCCCATCTCCCGCGTCATGGCTTGAGCGAGGCGTTCCTTGTTCTCCGCGAGCAATGCACCGAGCGCATACATGATCTCGCCACGCTTGGGGGCGGGCATCTGTCGCCAGGCGGGCAGGGCATCTTCAGCGGCTCGCACCGCCGCGGCAACGTCGGAAGCGTCAGAGGCTGCGAATCTGCCGATCAGGTCCCTGCTGTCCGCCGGATTGCGCGACTCGAAGGTCCGGCCACTTTCCGCCGGACGCCACTCCCCGCCGATGAAGTTGCCGAACGTGGGGATCTCGTCGCGGTTTCCCTCGGCGACGCTCTCGGCAACCTGCGTCATGGGTTGATGCTAGCCCGCCTCGTCGGAAATCGGCTCCACGTGCGGCTGCGGCCCGCCCGGCGCCTGCTCGAACCGGTGCTCCCAGCCGCGCAGTTGGAAGAGAGGCGCGAGCGCCACGACCAGCAGGATCAGAGTGGCGATGAGGATGCCGTCGAAGGCGAAGTCGTCCGCCGCTTCCCCGCCGATGAACGACCCGACGATGTGTCCGATCGCGAGGAACACGCTGTACAAGCCCATGATCGCGCCGCGGTCGTCCGGGAAAGCCTCGGATATGTCAGCCAGCAGGCCGAGTGCTGCGGGCGTGGCACCGGCGAGGATGAACAAGCCCGCGCCGATAATGGGCAGCCCGGCCGCCATCGTGACCAGCTGCGGGATGTTGAAGACGCGCTGGATGTCGACCGCGTGATTGACGAGCATGGCCGCGGCAACCAGTGCCGCGCCGCCGAAGATGCCGTAGAAGATAATGGTCGTCCGTCGGAAGCTCTTGAATCGGTCGCCCCACCAGAAAATGCCAGCCACGAAGACGGCCCCGCCGACGAGCAGGCCCAGCGTTACCTGGAGCGAATCAAAGCCGCCAGCCAATAGTTGGCACGAGTACCAGGCGTCGGGATCGACGCAGTCGTTGTAACGAGGGTTGGGCGTCCGGACTAGAGCGAAGATGCTCTGGCTCGCGTAGAGGCCGATTGCGGCATTGAGGGCGATCCAAGTGGGGGCCAGGAGCCACACGTGCGACTGGCGCACCAGATTCCAGTAGCGGCGCCAGCCGTAGCCCGGGCGATGGTGGGGCCCTGCGGGTTGCTCGGGTGCGGCGACACCGTAGCGGTAGATGAGCAGCGATCCTATGTAGAACGCGCTGTTGACAAAGAAGGCAACCGGTCCCAGCAGCCAAAAGACACCGGCGGCGCCCACGCCAGCCCCCAGGCCAAGGATCGTGGCGAGCTCGAAGCGAGCGGACACCCGACCGCGGAGCCCCTCGTCGTCAGCGGTGGCGTACGCCAGGTACCCCAGAATGCTCGGGATGCTCGCCGCGGTGGATGCTCCTTCCAGGACGCGCGTGAGACCGATGACCGTAAGGGCGACGGCGAGCACCGAGCCCACCGTTAGCGGGTCTGGCTGAGGCGTCAGGAGAAGCGGGACAAGACCCGTGATGACGACGGCCACGGCGCCGAAGATCGGGCCGTACTGCATGACGCGACGGAATCCCTGGCGATCCGACAGCAAACCGAACGGCGGCGACAGGACCAGCTCCGTCACGTAGAAGAGCGCCGTAAGCAGGAAGACCATGAAGCCCCAGCCGACGCCCGGCTCGTTGCCGCCCGCGTACCGCTCGAGATCGGCCAAGAAGTAAACGAGCATGGCGCCGGTAAGCCCGGTGCTGAATCGCAGCGTGAACGTGCCGAAGAGGACGGCGGCGATCGAGCGGTTCACTTGGCGCGTAGGTTAGGGCTCACGCCCATAGCGGCGTGAGCTGGAGCGCAGCGACGAGCAGGAGGATGAGGGCGCCGACACCGCCCAGGGCAATGGCTCGCGAGTAGCGATCCCTGAACCGCGCCGAGGTCTGCGAGGCTCGTTGCCAGAGCGACGCGAGGGTTGCGGGAGCGCACGGCGCGACCATGAGGCCCAACCAACCGCCGAGCAAAAGCCCGCCGATTTGTGCTGC
>JBPCLD010000172.1:0-7271 GCA_051003655.1 Candidatus Limnocylindrales bacterium
CCAGGCATCCGGTGGCAAACCAGTTCCGTGCCCCAGCACGGAGGGAGGGATTTCTAGCCGTGGCATATGCCCGCACCGTTTCTCGTTTCGCGCTACTCGCGAGCATCCTCATCGGGCTGCTCATCGCCAACGCCGCGCCCGTCGCCGCACAGGGGACGGAGCTCTCGCGCGTCGTGGCCGTGGCCAAGGCACAGCTCAAGGACCCCTGGAAGCATTACGCCAAGGGACCCGATAAGTTCGACTGCGTCGGTTTCGTCTGGTTTGCCTACAACCAGAACGGCCTCAAAGACAAGATCGGCGGCTATCGCGGCGTGGGCGCGTACTTCAACTGGTTCCGGGAGCGCGGCATGGTCACCACCGACGCCTCCAAGGCGCGACCCGGCGACCTGATCGTTTGGGGCAGGAACACGCACATCGGCATGTTCCTGGGCGACGGGATGGCGATCAGCGCCCTGATCAACCCGTACGGCGTTTCGATCCATCCGGTCAAGGGCTACATCGGCATGCGGGTCAAGGGCTACCTGCGCGTGGACATCCAGCGATGAGCTCGTTGCGCGCCCACGGGCGCTCGCTGATCGTTCTCTCTCTAGCTTTTGCGGCGCTCGTCGGGGCTGCCGCTCCGGTCGCAGCCACTGAGCCGCTGACCGAAGCGCAGCAGGTGGTCAACATCGCGCTCGCTCAGAAGGGCGACCGGTGGGCATTCGCGGCGACCGGCCCGAACGCGTTCGATTGCTCGGGCCTCGTCACGTACTCATTCCGCGAGACCGGGCTGCTCGATCGCATCGGCGGAAAGCGACGGACCGTGGCCGGCTTCTATCAGTACTTCAACAGCCTGGGCAAGGCCGACAAGGTCGAGGGTCAGCCCGGCGATCTCATCGTTTGGGGTCGCAACAAGCACATGGGGATATATCTCGGCAACGGCATGGCTGTCAGCACCCTGGTGAACCCGTACGGTGTTTCGGTTCACCCGATCCGGGGCTACCTCGGGATGAAGATCAAATCCTTCTTGCACGTCCGGCTTGAACGCTGAACTTGGGTGACGCGGCGGGCGAGGAGGGGGGTCGCCCGCCGCGTCTGCTGGGGCTGGCTGATCGCGCGTTACGCGGCGACCAGCTCCTCTTCCTCGGCCGCTTCCTCGGCGTCGTCTGCCTCGGCCGAGACCTGGGCAAAGGACTGCATCTCGGGGGCCACGCCAAACGCAGCGGCCTGCGCCGCCAGGGCATCGGCGGCTGACTCAGCCGCGTAGTCCTTCTTGCGCTTGCCCGACAGCATCTCAACTGAGCTGGCCACGATCTCGGTCTTCCAGTGGCGAAGCTTGGCGTCGTCCTCCCACTGGCGCGTCTGGAGCCGGCCCTCGATGCAGACCTGCTGGCCCTTGCCGAGGTACTGGCCGCATATCTCGGCCAGCCGGTCCCAGGTAACCACCGGGTGGAATTCCGACTTCTCGGTCCCGCCCCGGTAGTCATTCGTGGCGACCGAGAAGGTCGTCACGATTTTTCCAGACGCCAGCTTGCGCGATTCCGGATCGCGCGTCAGACGCCCTGTGAGCACAACACGATTCATACCGCGAACACCTCCTGACCGGCCCAAGCTGGGCTCGGCCTGCGTAATCGGCGGACGGCGGGAACTTGACGCCGCCGACGATATCCAGCACGGCTTATCAGCGAATTTACTCGGAATTCATTCCTGCTTATCGAGCCAGAGCACACGCCTGCCGATGCCGGCTGGTCAGGATCCATGCTCGTCATTGCTCTGTGGCCGTATCGTGATCGTCGTCTCCATCAGCGAAGACTGACAAATTCAGCGACGAATTAGCCCTGACAGAATCACAGACCAATCCGGGACAACCTCGGCCGGGTGAGCGAGAGACCCGCTAGAATCCGCGGCGTGTCCGCTTGTCCGGCATGCGGTTCTGACCTGCCGGAGGGCGCGAAATTCTGCCTCGAGTGTGGGACAAGGCTCGCGCCCGACGGCGCCGCCATCAGTGACACACGCAAGGTCGTAACGGTCCTGTTCACCGACGTCGTCGGCTCTACGGCCCTCGGCGAACAGCTCGACGCGGAAGCCGTTCGGGTCGTCATGGCGCGCTACTTCGACGCGATGAAGCGGGTCATCGAACGGCATGGTGGCATCGTTGAGAAATTCATCGGTGACGCGATCATGGCCGTCTTCGGAATCCCACTCTTGCACGAAGACGATGCACTCCGCGCCGTCCGCGCGGCGGTGGAGATGGCTGAGACACTGCGGCGCCTGAATGCGGAGTTCGAGGCCGAACGGGGGGTCCGCGTGACGGTCCGGACCGGGCTCAACACGGGTGAAGTTGTCACCGGCGACTGGTCCACCGCGCAGACGCTCGTGACAGGAGACGCGGTCAATACTGCGGCGCGTCTGGAGCAGGCCGCTGGTCCGAGCGAAATCCTCATCGGCGAGGTCACCCAGCGCCTTGTGCGTCACGCTGTCGTGACAGAGCCGGTTCCCGCGCTGAACGCCAAGGGGAAAGCACTCGCTGTTCCAGCGTTCCGTTTTGTCTCACTTGTCGGCGCATCCAATGCACCTGCACGTCGACTCGATGCTCCACTCGTCGGCCGCGAGGCTGAACTCGAACGCCTCGTCCTCACGTTTAGAAACGCGGTGCGCGAGCGACGATGCGACGTATCTTTGCTGCTGTCTCAAGCCGGAATGGGCAAGAGTCGGCTGACGGCCGAGTTCGCGAACATCATTGCCGATGACGCGCGCGTCTTGCGCGGCCGCTGCCTGCCCTACGGCGAGGGAGTCACCTACTGGCCACTGCGGGAGCTGGTCATGGACGCGAGCGGCATCATCGAAACGGACTCGAGCGACGCTGCGCACGCGAAGATTCGCAGGGTGATTGGAGCTGATGACGACGCCGCAAGCATTGCCAGCTCCCTGGCCTCCGCGATTGGCGTTTCTACGGACGCGGCGCCGCAGCACACGATTTTCTGGGCCGTTCGCAAATTCCTCCAGTCCGTCGCGCGGGTGAGTCCTTTAGTCGTCGTTTGGGACGACATCCATTGGGCCGAACCTACGCTCCTGGACCTGATTGAGTATGTCGCCGAACGTTGCAGTCCCGACCCGATGCTTCTGCTTTGTACGGGTCGCCTGGAGCTTCTCGAGATGCGTACCAAGTGGGGTGACCACCCATGGAACGCGAAGACGGCGCTACTCGATGCGCTCGAACCGGCAGTCATTGATCGCCTCATCGACGCCCTTCCAGGCGGAGGGGCTATCGACGCTACGACCCGACGGCGAATGACGGACGCAGCCGATGGCAATCCGCTCTTCGTTGAAGAGATGCTGGGCATGCTTATTGACGATGGATACATAGTGCCGACAAGCGGGGGCTGGCGCGCAGTGCGCCAACTAACGACAGTCCGCATCCCGGTTTCAATCTCGGCCCTCCTGGCGGCGCGAATCGACCAGCTCCCGTCCGGCGAGCGCGCAGTCGCCCAACGCGCCGCCGTCATCGGGCGCGTTTTCGAGCGAGCGGCGGTTAAAGAGCTCGCCTCTGAGGAAGTGCGTGCGGAGGTTGACAAGCACCTGCGCACCCTGATTCGCAAGGAGCTTGTGCGACCTGACGACGAGGTCGCGGGCGTCGCGAACGACAGTTTCCGATTCCGGCACCAGCTAATCCGCGACGCGGCCTATGACGCATTGCCGAAAACCACGCGGGCCGAACTCCACGAACGGCATGGACACTGGCTCGAGCGCGTCATGTCTGAACGCCTGCCCGAATTCGAGGAGATCACCGGATATCACTTCGAGCAGGCGTATCGCTATCGCGAACGCTTGGGACGCGTCGGCGAGGCGGAACGCGAACTGGCGCGCCGTGCCGCAGCGCTGCTCGCTACCGCCGGCCAACGGGCGCTTGATCGCGGCGATGCCTCGGGTGCTTGCGCACTCCTTCAGCGCGCCGTGGGTCTCGATGGGGTGTCAGGCGGAAGCATCCTCGACGCGCGACAGCATCTCGTGCTTGCCCTGCGTCTTCTCGGACGCCTGGCGGAGGCTGCCGAAGCGGCGGACCAGCTGGTCCGCGATTCAGCCGCCACGGGCGATCAGGGCACGCGCTCGTGCTGAAATCGTGCGCTTCGAAGTCCGTTGCTCGACCGATCCGTCAGTGCTGGGCGAGGCGGATCATCTTCTCGGCTGGCTCGCGCAACTCCAGGAGCATGCCGATCATCGCGGCGTGGCAATGGGTTGGAGGGTGTACGGGATCATTAATACAGGGTTGGTGCGCTGGCAGACCGCGTTGGAAGCCTGGGAGCGCTCCGTCGCGGCAGCCAAGCGCGCAGGGGACACGCTGCTTGCCCTACGCACGGAGGCCGATCTCACCGGCACGCTGCTTCTGTCCGAGGCGCCGGTGAGCGAGATTGTGAGGCGGTGCGAAGGATTGCTCGAGGCTGCTCGCTCTACGACGGATCGCGGCCCGGTTTTGATGGCGCTAGCTTCGGCGCTGGTGCTCGACGGCCAGTCAGCGCGCGCGGGTGATTTGTTTGCCGAGTGCCTGGCCATTGAGCACGAACTCGGTCTCGAAATCTGGGAGGCCCAAGACAGGATCTTGTTCGCCTACACACTGCTCGCTGTGGGGGAACTAAGAACCGCCGATGAGATGCTCGGGGCTGCAGAGCATATCTTCGAGCGCACCGGCGATCGGTTGGGCCAGCCAAGTGCGGCCGCCCTGTGCGCGCTCGCTCGCTGCCGCCTCGGATGCGACGAGGATATAGACCGGCTCCTCACAGCTGCCCAGGCAGCGGCTCCAAGTGATATCGCGGGCCAAGCGCAATGGCGCATGGCGGTCGCCGCTGCAGAAAAGCTCCGGGACGGCGACCGCGAGTACGCCGAGAGGCTCGCACTCGAAGCAGTGGACCGCCTTGAGACCACCGAGGGTCCCCTCGAGCAAGCCGAAGCTTACGTTGTCTTGGCGGACGTGCTCGCGTGGCAAGGACGCCGCGAACCGGCTAGGGCGGCCCTGTTACAGGCGCGAGAGCGATACACGCGGAAAGGAGCGACGGCGGCCGTGGCTCGCGTCGACAGGCTCGTTGACGAGGCGCTGGATTATCCCGGATCTGTGCATCCGCGCGCGGATGCATGAGGCCCTCCGTCCCATAAAAACAGCAGCCACACCCCTATTACAACCCGCATGTGTAACTCGCATCCTTCAGGAACGCTGCACACACCTGCTGGCCCTTGCCGAGGTGCAGGTGGCTGGTTAGTAGTCCGGCGGGCAACCTCCGTCATCCGCTGATGGAGGGGGTTAATGTCACTGTGGTGTCGGGGCAGCGCCTCACAACCCCTAAGGAACGCTGCTATTAGGGCGGTGTAAACCACACCCGAGCGCCGCACGTTTGTAGTCTTTGGTCGATGCAACTGGGAACGGGGAGCGCCTGGTCCGTGCCTTCGCTGAAGAGGTCCCAGCGCGTCGGCTCGCTCAAACTGTCTGGGAGTTGCCGAGCCGCATCAAGCGAAGCCAGCCCCGCTGTCGTGCCACCACAGCCGCAACGACGTGCATCTGCCGCGGTCGTCGAGGGCGGCCACCAGCACTCCGTCGCGCGCCCGCGAACCGCTCGCCACGCGCCAGTGAGCGACTCCGTACGTGTCTCCAGCGCCGAGCACCTGGGCCGAGAACGATGCACCCGGCCACCCGGGGAAATCGGCGGCGAAGTGGTCGCGAATCGCGCGCCGGCCGCGGATCAGGCTGTCGAATGGTGTCTGCTGGAGCGTTGCGCCAACCGCGAACAATGAAGCTGCAGCGTCGGGGTCAGCGGACTCCCATGCATCTCCAAGAGCAGTGAGCCAGCGGCCGACCTCGTCCACACGGCTCGCGCTGCGGGCCACGGTCGTCAGCGCTTAAGCTCGACGGCCGGCAGCTCGTGGATCTCCCTTGCCGCCCGGATGCCCGATTCGAGCGCTCCCTGGATCCAGGCGTGGTACAGCGAGCAGTGCTCGCCGGCGAAATAGACCCTCCCCTCCGGCTGGAGGATGGCCGACTGGAGCGACGTCTGCTGCTCAGGCGCGAACAGAGCGAACGCGCCCCGCGCCCAGCGATCGCCGTACCAGGCGTGCGATGCACCGACCTCGAACTCCTGGCGGATGCGCGGGTGGATCTGCTCCACGTCGTCGAGCGCCTCCTCGATCCGGGTCTCCTCGTCCATCGCGCCCCATTGGAGCGCGTCCTGGCCCCACGTGTACGACGCCAACAGAACCCCACGACGGGTGGACGGATCATCCGGCGGGTAGTTCAGGCGCCTGACGGGCAGGTCGGTCACCGACGCGCCGCCACCGACGATGCCGTCCTCATGCTCCCAGAACCGGTCGCGGACCTGGAGCAGGATCTTGGTCGAGGCGTGGTAGTTGAGCTGGCGGATGGCCCGCTCCTTCTCGCGTGAGAAGCGGTGCTCGATCGGCCGCAGCACACTGAAGGGCACCGTGCAGATGGCGTAGTCGCCGGTGAACGACATGGTGTCCGGACCGACCCGGCACTGGATGGTCACCGATGCGCCGTCCTGTTGGATAGCGCGCACCTCGGTGCCGAAGCGGACCACGTCCTGAAGCTCGGCGTAGAAGGCATTGGGCAGCGCGTCCATGCCGCCGACGATCGTGCTCATGTCCACGTACGCGCCGCCGAGCTCTTCGCGCAGGACCTCGACGAACGAGTTGTGGAGGTCCGATTCGACGAAGTTCATCACCGCGTAGAACTCGATCGCGCCTTCGCTGAAGCCGCGCGACTTCAAGAACTCGTAGAGCGAGTACTCGTCGTACTGGCGGACGATCTCCAGCCAGGCAGCCTCACCCTCCCCTTCGACCATCGTCTTGATATCGGCGATCGCATCTGCCCACAGCGCGTCGGCTGAGCGACCGTGCTCTGTCGGGGCGAGGTTGAAGGGCAGCCGCTCTGGATGCTCATTGGCCTCGGCGGCGGTCATCCGCTGGCCGGCGATGTGGACGAGGCCCTGCGGGTTACCCATCACGAACGGCCTAAGCTCGAGCCCGAACAGGCGGCAATACTCCATGGTGAGGTCGTGCGAACGCGGGATGCGCATCGCGCCCGCCTCGGCGTACAAGCCGGGGGCAAACGAGCGCAGCGTGTAGATGCGGCCTCCCACGCGGCCCTGCGCCTCGAGCACCACAGGGTCGTGGCCCTGGCGTTTCAGCTCGTATGCAGCCACGAGCCCGGCCATGCCACCGCCGATGATCAGGACGCGCTTGGCCGGCTGCGTTCGTGCTTCGAGACCCTCGCGCGGCACGTCCAGCAC
>JBPCLD010000173.1:0-3074 GCA_051003655.1 Candidatus Limnocylindrales bacterium
GGAATCTCGCTGCGCCGCGCCCGCAGGCGCGTGCCCAACACGGCCGGCCGCCTGCGGAGGGGCGGTTGCGTCGCGCGGGTAATGGACTATCTGGTTACGGCCACGGCGCTTGGCCTCGTACATCGCAAGGTCCGCGCGCCGGATCAGCTCGGCCCACCTGCGACCGTCACTCGGATAGGTGACAAGCCCAATCGAGGCCGAAGTCCTGATCAGCGACCCGTCGTGCGGCAGCGCCAGGCGTGAGATGTCGACGCGAACCTTTTCGGCCACCCGTATCGCGCCGGCGAGGTCCGTTTCGGGCAGGAACAGCACGAACTCGTCGCCAGCGTAACGGGCCGCTACGTCTGTGACGCGGATGTCGCCGCGCAGGACGTCGGCGACTGCCTGCAACAGGCGGTCGCCAGACTCGTGGCCAAATCGGTCGTTGGCCGCCTTCAGGCCGTCGAGGTCGAACATCAGCATCGCGAACGGCCTACCCGTGCGCGCCGCACGCAGGATCTCTCGCTCCAGGGTGGTAACGAAGAACGCCCGGCTGTACAACCCGGTCAGGGAGTCGAACCGGGAGAGGCGCAGTGCCTCCTCGCGCGCTCGGTGCTGCTCCCGGCCGATGACCCATGCGACGTACGTCACGAGGACGAGGGCGACCACGTTGAACGTCACCCGGCCGATGCTGTCGACGAGGAACAAGTCAGGACCTGAGGAGACGATCACGGCGACCAGGTAGGCGATGACTGTTACGGCGGCGAGGATCGCCGGCCCCAGCCCGCGCGTCCACAACGAACCGATGCCGAGCAGCAGGATGTAGCCAAAGAAGAATGGGCTCCTGAGTCCGCCGGTGACCATCATCAGCACGGTCAGGAACACGATCACCGCGGCGCCCTCGAAAAGGCCGCGCCAGCGCCGGAGACTGCCCTGTGGCAGGACGTCCTGGAAGAGCACCAGGAGCACGATCCCGACGACCATCAAGACGTACACCGCCGACTGATACTGCCCACCGGTCAGCGTGACGATGCCGGCGACCGCGGCGATGAACAGATAGCTCACCACGCGCACCATGCGGTCGTAGAGCACGCCGCGGGCCGAGGCCCCGCCGTCGTGCGTGCGCTCGAGGTCGCCAGTCGGCATGCGGAGATGTGGCTCGGGGCTGTCCGCAGGGCCCGTCATACTCGCGCTCCGGCTCGTCCACGGGTCATACGCACCTGGCCGACGGTGAAGAGCCGAGCGAGTAAACAGGCGAGCTGATCGATTCGCACCTTGGGGCTGTCGCCCTGGGTTGGGTCGAGGGTGTGGGCGGTGGGCCCCTCGCTGAAGTAACCCGATGGTAATGCCAACGGAGCGCAGGAAGTACTACCGCGACCATGTTTAGTGTGGACGGGATGCACCGCGATCCAAGGGCCGGCGGCCGTTCCACGAGGCTGATTCCCGATCTGGACCGAAATGGCCGGATCGTCGTAGCGGCTCGCGCATTGCGCAGCTTCGGCTTCGGCATGAACTCGGTCGCGCTCGGGCTCTACCTGGCCGGACTGGGACTGCCCGGTCTGGATATCGGCCTGATCGTATCGGCTGCCTTCGCCGGGTCGCTGGCCCTGACCGTGATCATCGCCGGGTGGGGCGATCGGATCGGGCGCCGCAAGCTCCTGATGGCCGGTTCGGCGCTGATGACGACAGCGGCGTTGATCCCGCTGGTCAGTCGAGAACCGCTGCTTCTCGCGGTGATCGCGCTGTCGGGCATGGTGGCGGTCAGCGCCAACGAATCGACCGGCCTACAGACGGTCGACCAGGCGCTCCTTCCGCAGTCGGTCCCCGACACGCAGCGCACCAAGGCATTCGCGTTCTACAACTTGCTGGCTTCCGCGGCTGCGGCGCTGGGCGCACTTTCGGTCGGCCTGCTGCCCATCATCGGGAGCTTGCTGGGCCTGGCCGGGGCTGACATCTATGCGCCGGCCTTCCTGGCCTACGCGTTGATCGGCGTACTGACCCTGGCCTTGCACGCGCGGCTCGACCATAGAGCCGAGACAGGCGACCGCCTCGAGCGACGGCTGGCAATCGGGCCGTCACGGCCGATCGTGGCGCGCATGTCGCTGCTGTTCGGGCTCGACTCGTTGGCCAGCAGCCTGTCTGTCCAGAGCTACCTCGCGTACTTCCTTGCCGCCAGGTTTGGTGCCGACCCGGCTACGGCCAGCGTGCTCTTCTTCGTCGCCGGGCTGCTCACCACCATCTCGTTCCCCGTTGCGGCCTGGCTGTCCGCGCGGATCGGCCTGATCGCGACGATGGTCTTCACCCACATTCCATCGAGCGTGTTCCTGATCGGCCTCGCCATCGCACCGAATCTGGCCCTTGCGGCGCTCTTCCTGCTCGCGCGTTCCGCGCTGGCGTCGATGGACGTGCCGGCGCGCCAGTCCTACACGATGGCGGTCGTGGAGCCGCGCGAACGCACCGCGACCGCAGGCGTGACCAGCCTCGCGCGCGCCCTCGCCCAGGTCCCGGGCCCTGCGCTGGCGGGTGCTGTGCTGGTACCAATCGGGCTCGGGATACCGCTCGTCGCCACGGGCATGCTGAAGATCGCCTACGACCTGCTGCTGTTCGCGATGTTCAAGAGCCGCCCGGCGCCCGAGGAGGTACGGGGCGAGGCTGAAACGGCGCCCCAGTCAGGCAGGCGTTGACACCGGCTGGGCAGGCGGCGACACAGCAACCGGCACCGGCCTCAGGTACAGGTAGAGCACGGGCACGAGGTACAGGAGGTACACCGCGAGAGTCAGAACCTCGGGCCGAGATGTGTAGCCAAGCAGCGCGCGCAGGAACTCACCGAGGACGTTCCCCTCGTGCGGCAGGATCGCGCTGATGTCGAATGCGGTCTGCGTGCCGAAGGTGATGACTTCGACCTCGATGAGCTCATGGATCGCGTGGCTGAGCAGGCCGGCGGCGATGAAGATCAGCGCCATGCCCGTGAGTCGGAAGAACGTCCCATAGTTGACGCGTCGAGCGCCGATGTAGATCACGTAGCCGATCGCCACAGCGATTGCCAACCCGATCACGGCGCCCAGGAGCACGCTCGGCGCTCCCGATTCGGCGGC
>JBPCLD010000174.1:0-3410 GCA_051003655.1 Candidatus Limnocylindrales bacterium
TAAGCAAGTACGTGGCCGGCGCGCGAGCGGTGGCCGACATCGTGGTGGTCATGGTCCATGGAGGCACTGAGTACCGAGGCCGGCCCAATGGCGCACAGCGGGCGTTTGCCGCGGCCGCGATCGATGCCGGCGCCGCGCTCGTCCTGGGCCACCATCCCCACGTCCTCCAGGGCTACATGCGCCGCGAGGGCACGCTGGTCGCCTTCAGCCTGGGCAACTTCCTCTTCGCACGGTTTGACGGCGCGGCCAATGACACGGCGATCCTTGACGTCACCTTGACCCCGGATGGAGTGACTTCCCTCCACTGGATCCCGCTGGTGATCGAGGGCGGAGTGCCGCGACCGGCGGTCGGGCCAGAGATTCCACGCGTGATGGGCAGGCTGCCCGCGCTCTAACGCCGCTCCTGGACCGCCGCCATCACCCGCGCGCGCAGCGCGGCCGGCGGCTGTATTGGTTCGACGAGCAGGGCCAGCGCTGGGAGAACGCTGCCCAGCTCGTCGAACTCGAGATGCGCGTCGGGACACGCGCCGAGGTGTGCCTGGACCGCCGAGCGGAGCGACGGTTGAAGGGCGTCGAGCACGTACAGCCCGGCAAGCTCTGTTGCCTCGGCATGGTCCATCGGGGGCAGCTGGCTCATTGCCCGTCGACCGATCGAAGCGCGTCTCGCAACGCGACAAGGCCGAGTCGGACCCGGCTTTTTACGGTTCCCAGCGGAGCGTCGGTTCGCACGGCGATCTCCTGCTGGGTCAGGCCACCGAAGTAGGCCAGCTCGATTGCCTCGCGCTGCGCCGCGGGCAGGCCGTTCAGCGCACCGCGGACCACGTCGGCGTCCAGCATGCGGCTGACTTCAGGCCAGACGTCGACAGAGACCAGCTGAACCGGCGGTGGCAGCTCAGGGTCAGGCAACGGTGAGGAAGGCCGTCGGCGACGCAGGACATCGACCGCCCGGTGATGGCAGATGGCGATGATCCAGGTGCGCGCGCTCGCCCGGCCCTCGGAGAAGCGTCCGGCCGCTCGCCAGACCCCGATGAATGTCTCCTGGACCACATCCTCGGCGGCCGTACGATCGCCGGTGATCCGGGCGGCCAGCCCAAGGGTCAGCGCCTGGTAACGGTCATAGAGCTCCGCCAGCGATCCATGGTCCCCTTCCGCCACGCGCTCGACGAGCATCTCGTCCGTCGCCGCCACCCCCGCCACTGCGCTTAGGTCTGCGGGGAGGCGACGGGCTCGTCTGGCCGGCAGTCGCGTGGCATCGGCTCCGGCGCCGCCTCGGCTGGATCGACGGCTGTCTCTGACTCGAGCGCCGCGATCACCTGGAGCTTCTCGATCGTTCCGTACGGACCCTCGCTCGTCTGAAGGATGAGCAGCTGCTCGTCCAGCGGGAGCTCCGCCAGCACTGCGTAGTCAACGGCGTGACGGACGACGCGCTCGATCACGTAATCGAAGCGACGCCCGTCGCTCACGAAGACCTGGACCTTCATGCCCACGAGTTCCGCACCGTCGGCGCGCTCTGAGGCTGCCAGTAGCGGCGCGAACATCCCGCGCTGCGCATGGGCGGAGATATACGTCACGCCCGTTTCGTACGGCTGACCGAAACGAGTGACGTACGAGGCCACATCGCAAAACGGATAGCTGGGCGGTGGCTGGAGGTCACCCGAGACGATTGGCAGGTCGATGCCCAGGTCCTCGACGATGACGCGGCTGGCATACGCGGGCCGCTGTAGCGGTGGAACCCGCGGAAGGGTCGGGCCCGGGGTAGCCGGTACCGTCGAGCCCACTGCTGATGGTGCGTCGGTGGCTGCAGTCCCGGAATCGCCGGAGCCCAACGGAGCAGACGACGTCGTCGGCGCCGCACCCGACCCTCCGGGCACCGCGGATGCAGGTCCTGCAACCGTCCCCCCGCACGCGGAGAGCAGCGAGACGAGGGCAAGCATGAGAACTGCCAACGCGGCGGTGCGCTGCCGGACAGGGCGGTCGGAGGACAAGGTGGATGGCATCAGGGCATCTCTCCGATTCGGGATCGTTGGTTGGATTGTGTGTGCGTCGGTTAGTTCGCAGGCCGAGCTCCCTTGGATCACCTGGGCGGGTCGCCGCGGGGAAAGTGATCCAACGGGCTGGATGCCGCGAAAGAGTGCTTAGACCCGTCCGCGGAGCGATCCAACAATGAACACGATTCCGCACCGGGGAGGAAGGAGCAGCCACTACGAAATACAGCCACAGCCCAAATCAGCGGACGCGCCTGCGTCCCAAATTCGCAGCAAGAGGTTTACGAATGAACTCCACGCGCAAGATCGCGATCCTTGGGGCCACTGCGGTCCTGGCGGTCACGAGCATCGCGGGCGGGGCATTGGCAGCGAGCCACCGAGAGGCTCCACTCATTGCCAAGGACCCGACCGCCGACATCACCGACCTGTTCGCGTTTGTCAGTCCTGACGCGCCGGACACGGTGACGATCATCGCCAACTACCTGGGCTTCCAGGAGCCGGCTGGCGGTCCCAACTTCTATAGCTTCGACGACACAGCTCACTACTTCATCTACGTCGACAACGACGGCGACGGCGTCGAGGACGTGACCTATGTCTTCGACTTCGAGACGTCGGTCGCGAACCCGGACAGCTTCCTGTACAGCGGTTATGGTCCGATCGAGGACCAGAGTTCGCCACAGGGCGCACCCTTCGCAGCGTCGAACATCAGCCAGACCTTCTCGGTCTCGGCGAACGGCACCGAGTGGGCAACAGGCCTGAGCGTACCGCCGCCGAACATCGGCCCGCGCACCACGCCAGACTACGGCAGCTATGTCGAGGACGGCATCCACGATCTGGGCGATGGCGCGATGGTTTTCGCCGGCCAGCGTGACGATCCCTTCTTCGCGGACCTGGGCGCGATCTTCGATCTGGGCGGCCTGCGGCCGTTCAACGATGCGCATCTCCTCCCGCTGCCGGTCGCACCGGGCCAGGACGACCTGAGCTCGTTCAACGTGAACAGCATCGCCATCCAGGTACCTATGACGGACCTAACCAATGACGGCAATGCGCCCGACGCCGAGGGCACCAATGCGGTCGTCGGCATCTGGGCCGGCGCCACTCGTCAGGCCACAACCGTGCTCAATGACACGGGCCTGCCTGACATCACCGGCGACTACGTCCAGGTTTCGCGCCTGGGCAATCCGCTCATCAACGAGGTGATCATTCCCCTCGGCGAGAAGGATGCGTGGAACGCCGCGGAGCCGGTGAACGACGCCGACTTCATGGACCGCTATCTCAACTCCGAGCTGGCGGCGATCATCAACACCGTCTACCCGACGTTGCCGGATGCCCGGACAACCGATAGGTCGGACCTGGTGCTGATCCTCGGCCAGGGCGTGCCCGGACTGAATGCCACCAACACTGGTGACACGCTGTACGACATGC
>JBPCLD010000175.1:0-3345 GCA_051003655.1 Candidatus Limnocylindrales bacterium
GTGTGGCGCAACGACGAGCCGGCGCTGCAGGCGATCGTCGACCGGGCGGTGCCGGTGCTGCAGGAGCCGCAGCACGCCGGCACGCTGCCTCAGGTGTGGGACCTCCGGACGTGGCTGGCCATGCTGCAGGGCGACTACGAATCGGCCCGGCGAACGTGGGGGGCGGCAACGGCCGCGCTGACGGAGCTGGGCGACGCCCACCTGGCAGGTGCGTGGAAGAGCATCGACGCCGAGTTCGCCGCCGTCGGTGCCGACGTCGGCGAAGCCCGCCGGCTGGCGGGCGAGTCGCTGGCCGCGGCGCGCGCGGCCTCGTGCCGCTCGTGCGAGGCGGTCGCGCTGATGGTCCTCGGCGTCAGCGGCGATTCCGCGATCGACGACGAGGGCGGTCCGCTGCCCGCCGTCCAGAAGGCGGTGGCGTGGACATCGGAGATCGAGGAGGTTTCCGGGACCGTTTTCGCCTGCCAGGTGTTCGCCGCGCTGGTGGCGCCATCGGATCCCCGGCTCGCGGCCCGGGTCATGGGCGCCTACGAGGCGCTGCGCCGCCGGACCGGGCACCTGGCCCAGATGCCGGGCCGCACCTCGTTCGCGGAGCAGCCGCTGACGGCCGCCCGAGCCGCACTCGGTGACGCCGAATGGGACGCCGAGCTAGCTGCTGGCGCCCGCATCCCGTACCGGGGCCTCCTCGACCTGATCCTGTCCTACCGGGAGCCGTCGACCTCCCCAGGCCGCGGCTGAACCACCCGATCCCGACGTGCCCATCGTGATGTGGGTTGCGCTCCCCGCCGCCTGTCGCGTTCGATGAAAGATCTATCGCTTGACACTACATCGGAGTGCGATATAGTTGTGGTGTGGCTGAACCCCCTTCGTCGTTCTTCCTCCCACTGCCCCAGGCGCAGTTCCACGTACTCGTAGCGCTCACCGACGGCGCGATGCATGGGTACGCGATCATGCAGGCGGTCGAGAGCTCGTCTGACGGGATCGTACGCATGGGACCGGCGACCCTGTACGGGACGCTCAAGCGGCTCGTCGACCATGGCCTTGCCGAAGAGCTGGCGCAGCGTCCCGTGCCCGACGACGATCAGCGACGCCGGTACTACCGCCTCACCGGCCTGGGCCAGCGCGTCTGCGCCGCTGAAGCCAACCGCCTGGCCGGCCTCGTGCGGATCGCCCGCTCCAACTTGCGACCCGGGATGGCTTGACCGTGCACGCTTCGCATCCGGTCTACCGGTCCTTCGTTCGCCTCTACCCCCGGGACTTCCGCCAGCGATACGGCGAGGATCTCGTGCAGCACTTCGCCGACCTGATCACCGACCGGGGCGCCCGCGCGGCCTGGACCCGCACCAGTGTCGATCTGATCGTCACCATCCCCCGCTACCGACTGGAGAACATCATGACCGAACAGCACAGCGCCACCACCCTCCACCTCGCTATCACCCTGCTCGCCGCCGGCGGCGTCCTGAGCTTTTTGACCGACCTCTACCCGGGGCAGGGGCTGGTGGGGCTGGTCCTGCTGCTCGCGGCGGTAGTGCTCGCCATAGCCCAACGCAGCACACTCGCCCGCGCCATTCGCATCACCGACCCGAACCGCCGACGACGCCGGCTCGTCACCGCGGGGATCCTCGCACTCATCTTCGCGGCCTCGTACATCGCCTTCCTCAATCTCATCGGCGACACCTGGACGCTCAGGGAGACCCTCCTGGCCGCCATCGGGACCCCGGCCATGATCGCGTCGCCCATCTACCTCATCGCCGGGCTCCTCACCCCGAAGGCCCCTCGTCGACCCGATCAGGCGGTGGTCATACCGTTGTGATCCGGCACCGTGGATCGCCGCCCTGACAACCCATCCGATCCGGCTGACATGAGGCTCATTCGTCGGCTACGGGGCGACGGCCTCGACGATGCGTAGCGGACCGGGAGTGTCG
This sequence comes from Candidatus Limnocylindrales bacterium, assembly GCA_051003655.1. GTDB lineage: Bacteria > Chloroflexota > Limnocylindria > Limnocylindrales > CSP1-4 > JALYGJ01. The sequence continues at coordinate 1,923 of JBPCLD010000175.1, forward strand.
ATCACGGTGGTGTTGGCGAACCCGGCGGCTATCAGGAGCTCGTCGAGCTCGGACGCCGTGCGCTCTCGCCCGCCGGTAATCGCCAGCATGATGATGTCGAGCGTGTGTGCGCGCCGGTCGATCCCCCGGTTCACGATGACGTTCTCGATGATCAGCACGCGCGCCTGGGCCGGTGCAGCACGGCGGACGGCTCGGAGGATTGCGACAGCTTCGGGGTCTGCCCAATCGTGGATGACCTCCATGAGGAGGTAGGAGTCCGCAGCGGGTAGCGAATCGGCGAAGAAGTCTCCCGGCGCGAGCGTGATCCGATCGGCGTCGAGTTCGAAGCTCGCCGTGACTTCGGGCAGGTCGACAAGTACGCCCGTCGTGGCGGGCGTGGAATCGAGGATCGCGCGCAGCAGGTGGCCACGCCCACCCCCTACATCGACGACCGTGCTGAAACGACTGAACTCGTAGGACGACACCACGGCGGCCACGTCGGCGGCTGCCTTGGCGGTCATGGCCCGATCGAAGACTTGTGCCTCGACGGGATGGCGCTGGAGATATGCGAACAGCCCTTCCGGATCCACACCGCAAAAGGCGGGCTCGCCCGTGCGAACGGCGCGCCCGAGGTTCGCGAAGCTTGTGGTGAACGACGGCATTCCCATCATCTCCGGGAACGCCGTCATCGACATCGGGTGATACGAGCGCAATAGCAATGACGCTGGTGAGTGGGCGATGCCGCTCTCCTGGCATTCGAACACGCTGTGCGCCGCCAACAGCAGGAGAACGCGTTCGAGCGCGTGAGCGTCGACCCCCAGGTCGGCCGCCAGCTTCGGTACCGGCACCGGATCGTCGCCGACGCGGTCTGCCACACCCAGCTCGGCGACAAGGTGAAGCGCCCGGGACGCGACGACCGCAGTGGCGAGCCCCCAGATCGTCTCGTGTGGTTGTGGTTCCATCGTGTGCCTCCTTCCGCCCGCGTCGGTCGTCAGGCGTCCTGATCACTTTTCACCATTGCCGCCAACTAGTCAAGTGTCTTGACTATTCTCGCCGACGGTGAGCTACCCGAACGAGACCACGCCGCTCCTGCTTCTGCTGGTCGTCGCGGAGCGGCACCTGGTCAACGCTCTGCAGGCGCGCCTCGTCGAGGCCGGCTTCGAGGATCACCGGATCGTGCACCACAACGTGATGGCTCACGTCACGTTGGAAGGAATCCGGCTAACGGACCTAGCCGACCTCGCCGGCATGACCAAACAGGCGATGTCAGAGCTCGTTGCTGATCTTGAACGACTCGGTTACCTCGCCCGACGCCCCGACCCGACCGACGGTCGAGCAAAACTCATCGGCTTCACCGAACGCGGGGGGAGAGCGGCCGAAGCCGCCATGCGAGCGTTCTCCGAGATCGATGCGGCGCTCGCGGCCCGTCTGGGGCCGACGGCCG
>JBPCLD010000176.1:0-6100 GCA_051003655.1 Candidatus Limnocylindrales bacterium
CGCCTGGGCCATCCGCCCGGTTCCCTCGATCACCTCGGCGACCATGCTCATATCTATCCGCCGAGAGTAGCCCGTCCAATCGGCTGGCTGCGATCGCGTCAGTGTATGGACGACACGCAGGCCGTCACCACGGCCATTCAGCAGCTCGAGCTCCTCGGAGTAGATGATGTCCTCAGCCGTGCGCGAGCTGTAGAGCAGGGTGCACGGTACGGCGGCCCCGATACGTGCCCGGTGGCGCACCATGGCCATCAGCGGTACCACGCCCGATCCGCCTGCTACCAGCAGGAGCGACTCCGTCCCAGGGCCATCCCAGACGAAATAGCCGCCGATCGGGCCGCGAAGCTCGAACCGATCGCCGACAACGACCTGGTCGTGGAGGAAGGGCGACACCTCTCCGTCGTCAACGAGCTCGACGCTCAGGTCGATGACCGGCTGCTCGGACGGAGCCGAGGCGATCGAATAGCTCCGCTGCGCCTGGTAGCCATCCTCGGCGGTCAGTCGGATGTCGACATGCTGGCCCGGCCGATGACTTTGCCAGCCGGGCACCATCAGGGAGAGCGTTTTCACATGCGGCGTCTCGTCTCGAATCGCCGTGATCGTCGCGATCTGCCAGTTCAGCGCGGCCAACGATCAATCGCCGCTGTAGCGTTCTTCGAGCCAGGGGTCGCCGCGATTGTGGTAGCCGAACGATTCCCAGAAGCCAGGCTGGTCTAGCTCGACGATCCGCAGGCCGCGCACCCATTTGGCGCTCTTCCAGAAGTACAGGTGAGGGACCACCAGTCGGGCCGGTCCGCCGTGTTCCGGCGCCAGCGGGCTGTTGTCATAGCCGTATGCCACGAACGCCTGGTCGTTCACGACATCGCCCAAGGGCAGGTTGGTGGTGTAGCCGCCATCGCTGAAGGCAATGAGGAACGCGGCCTTGCGGTCCAGCTCGACATGCTCGAGCAGCGTGTCCACGCTGACGCCTTTCCAGCGCGTGTCGAGCTTCGTCCACTTGGTGACGCAGCTGATATCCACGACGAACTCGCGCGATGGCAGGGCATTGAATTCGTCCCATGTCCACGTAGCCGGTTGATTCACCAGTCCCTCGATGCGGAAGCTCCAGTCGGCCAGAGGCGTGTGCGGTGTAGGACCGGCCGACAGCACCGGGAAGTCGTCCATCAGATACTGGCCCGGTGGGATGCGCTGACTCCGCTCAGGCGCGCGACGGCGGCCAACGAAGCCACGGGTGACAAAGCGCTCGGTCAACCGGTTGTCTCCCTCTCGCTGATGCTGGAACTGTAAGTCCTGGTAGGCGTTTGTCCACAGGGTCCGGTAAGTCGCCGTGAATTGGCCGCCAACCGGCGGATGAGTGACGCTGCGTAGAGTCGAAAGCGTCGATCGACGGAAGGTCCGCCGCCCGGCAGCCCGCCGAACAGGTGCCAACGAATGGAGAGTCATGGTCGCCGTATCGCTGCTTCACTACCATCGCGACCGCCATCAGCTGATCGTCCTTGCGATCGCCTTCGCCGCGCTGCTCGTCGCGCTGGGCCTGCTCGCGTTCGTCGTGCTCCTCGCCGCCGGGATGGTCGAGAGCTCGCCGGTTGATGTGAGGTTCGTTGCGCCGTTCCGATGGGAACAGCGCGAGCCAATCACACTCGCCTGAGGACGGAGCGATCCTCCGCGACGACATAAAGTCAGTGGGTGCCGGATCCTGACCAGTCGATCACGCCGAGAACCCACCCCCGCGTTTCGCGTGCCCCAGTCCTCGTCTTGCTGGTCGGTCTCGGTCTCGCTGGCGGGCTTGTCGTGCTGGGCGCGACGCTCGCCGGCGCCCCTGCGCCGACTCCGGACGTAGGCCGGCCGGGAACAGCCGACGCGCCGCGGCCGGTCAACGTGATCATGCGCGACTACCGGTTCGATCCCACGCCGATCTACCTGGTTCTCGGCGAGACCATCCGGCTGAACGTGGTCAATGGAGGTTTGGTCGAGCACGAGCTGGTTCTTGGTGACGCCGCCCTCCAGCGCGCCTGGTCAGGGGCAAACGCGGCAGCGACGCCGCCCGGCCCATTTGCTACCGCGCCCCCCGCGAGCGTGGCGCCGGATCTCGTGGGACTGCGGCTCGTGCTCGCATCCGGCGCCGCTTCGACCGTTGACTACCTGGTGCCCTCAACGGGCCCCGTGGAGCTGGTCTGTCATCTGCCAGGGCATGCTGAGCGCGGGATGGTCGGACAGGTCAGCCTGGTGACGCGCTAGTCGGGACCGTCACGCTGGAAGGCCCCTGGTCCGCGCAACCTTGATCGAGCCGTCCAGCCGCTAAGATGTCGCCCGTAGCCGGCCGAAGCCCCGGCGGAGGAATCTTTCGACCATGACGTATGTGATTGCCGAGCCGTGTATCGACGTCCTCGACGAGTCATGCGTGGCCGTCTGTCCTGTGGACTGCATCCACTTCGACCGCGGGCCCGATCGCAAGCTGTACATCGACCCCGACGAATGCATCGACTGCGGCGCTTGTGAGCCTGAGTGCCCGGTGAACGCGATCTTCCCTGAGGATTCGCTGCCCACCGAGTGGGCGCAGTACACAGAGATCGATGCGCGGTGGTTCAAGGACAAGGATTCGGCACGCGCAACCATCGACGAGTGGAAGCCACCCGCCTGACCGACTGATAGCCCTCCGAGCCTGACGGCGCGTCGGGGCTATGCTCACGACGCGATGCGCATCGTCTCCCTGCTTCCGTCGGCGACCGAGATCGTCTACGCGCTTGGTCTGGGCGATGAGCTGGTTGGCCGGACCCACGAGTGCGATTACCCGCCCGAAGCCAGGTCGGTGCCAATCGTCACTTCGGACGCAGGCGGCACGGCGACCGCGACCAGCCGCGAGATAAACACCCGTGTCGCCGCTTCCGTCCACGGCGGCAGCTCGATCTACCGGCTCGACCTCGACGCGCTGGCCGCCGCGCGCGCCGACCTCATCCTGACCCAGGAGCTGTGCGCGGTCTGCGCGGTGAGCTACCGCGATGTGGCTGAGGCGGTCAAACGTCTTGACGCGGACAGCAGCATCGTCAGCCTCGAGCCGACTTCGATGGAGGGCATCTTCAACACGATCTCAACCGTGGGGGCGATGGCCGAGGCTGAGGACGAGGCGGTCGGGCTGATCGAGCTGCTGCGCGAGCGGCTCGCCGAGATCGAGAATCGCGTGCTCGAACGGCGCCTCCAGGGATTGCCTGCACGGCGGATCTGTTGTCTCGAGTGGCTCGATCCGCCCTTCGCGTCCGGGCACTGGGTTCCCGAGCAGGTCCAGCGCGCGGGCGGCTGGGACGTGCTGGGCCGGATGGGCGAGCCAGCCGTCGAGACGACCTGGGAGCAGATCCGCGAGGTCGACCCGGAACAACTGATGCTGATCCCATGCGGTTTCGACGCGAACCGCACGGCTCAGGAGTGGCGACTAGGCCGCTCAGCGCGGCCGGCCTGGGTCGATGACCTCGCTGCGGTCCGAGACGGCGAGGTCTACGCGCTCGATGGCTCCGCATACTTCAGTCGTCCCGGCCCCAGGATCATCGATGGGGTCGCGTTGCTCGCCGATCTGCTGGATCCGGGGTTCGTCGGCCATCCGCTGCCGGGAGACGCGTGGCTGCAGGTCGAGGTGCGATGAGCGCACGGCCATCTGTCGAGGTCGCTGGTTTCCACGCCTCCTTCAACTGTCTCTGGTGCGGCAGGGCGCACAGCACGCGGACCGGTCAGGACCTGGAAGGTTGGGCGATGCTCTGTGCGGAGTGCGTTGGGAGAGCGCAGGAGAATGAGTTCCTCCGCTTTCGACTGCGAGAGGGACTGCGCCGACGATCGTCGGCCGCCGAGGCGCCGACGCCCGCGCATTCGCACGCGTCTTCGCCCGCACAGTCGCACGCGCCCGCCGGGCTGGCCACGCCCGTCGATGTATTGCAACCCGCTGATTCGGCCGACGATCCGATGCGCGACTACTACGCTGCCCGGGCGCCTGAGTACGACGACTGGTATCTGCGTCGCGGCCGGTACAGCCATGGTGTGCTCGCCGACGTGGCCTGGAACGGCGACCTGGATGCCGCAACGCAGTGGCTGGACATGCTGCCCATCTCCGGTGAGATCGTCGAGCTTGCCGCCGGAACGGGCTGGTGGTCGCCGCTCCTCGCGTCGAAAGGCCAGCTGTCCATCTACGACGTTGTGGAGGAGGCGCTCGACAAGGCGCGCGATCGACTGCTCGCCCATGGACTGGCCGCGCACATACATGTTCGCGACGCATGGGCGCTGCCGGACCGCCAGGTCGACGCCCTCTTCTGTGGCTTCTGGATCAGCCATATCCCGCGCCAGCGTCTTGGCGAGTTCCTGGCCATCGGCCGCGCCTGGCTGAAGCCAGGAGGGCTGTTCGCTTTTGTCGACTCACGGCGTGACCAGGACTCGGGTGCGACCGATAACCCAGCGCCGGCCGACGACGTGTCGACGCGCCGTTTGGCGGACGGACGCGAATTCACGATCCCGAAGGTCTACTACGAACCGGAAGAGCTCGAGGCCGCTTTGCTTGCCGCCGGCTTCGCCACAGCCGAGGTGGCGACGACTCCCCGCTTCTTCCTTCTGGGACGGGCAACGGCGGCGAAATAGGGCAGCGGACGACAGGACCCGCCCCTGAGAGTGCCACTTCTATACTCGGGCGCATGTCACTGAGGGATGCCACCATCGCCACCGTTGGCTCGGGAGTGATGGCCGAGGCCATGATCGCTGGGCTGCTGCGCAGCGAAGCTGTGGCGCCGGATCGGATCATCGCCAGCCACCCCCGGTCTGATCGTCGGTCGGAGCTGATCAGCAGCTATGGGATCAGGACAGTCGAGGACAACGCCAGCGCGGTCGAGCACGCGGACGTCGTCGTCCTGGCAATCAAGCCACAGATGCTGGTCAGGGTAGGACGCGAGATTCGCACGGCGATGGCGGACGGCAAGCTGGTGATCAGCATCATGGCCGGGGCCACTACCCGCGCCCTCGCGAACGTGCTCGGTCACAAGCAAATCGTGCGCAGCATGCCCAACACGCCTGCCCAGCTCGGTCGCGGGATGACGGTCTGGTACGCGACACCGGAGGTCAACGAAAACCAGCGCGAGCAGACGCGCGTCCTGCTCAGCACACTCGGGATCCAGCTCGAGGTCGACGACGAGAAGCTCGTCGCGATGGCCACGGCCGTCAGCGGCACCGGCCCGACCTATGTCTTTCTCGTCATGGAGGCACTGATCGACGCGGCCGTCCACCTCGGCTTCCCACGCCATATGGCGCACGACCTGGTGGTCGAGACGCTCGAGGGCAGCACCCTCTTCGCGAAGTCCAGCGGCATGCACCCAGCGCAGCTGCGCAACATGGTCACTTCACCGGGCGGCACCAGTGCTGCGGCGCTTCACGAGCTCGAATCGGGGCGCTTGCGGACGGTGCTGTCAGAGGCCGTGTGGGCGGCGTTTCGCCGAACTGAGGAGCTGGGCAAAAGCCTCGAGGCCGAGACTGCTAAGGGACCCGATAACCAACCAGCCTGAAGGTCACGTCACCCTCGGGCACCGCGCTGAAGGCAAAGGCGAGCTCGACCTCGCTGCCCGCGGGCAGGAAATTGATCTCCTGTTCGCTGCTTTCGGTCTCGCCGTCGATGGTCGCACTGGCCTCGATGACCACCGCCTCTGCCGCCTGATCCCCGTCGTTGTTCACCGTCACCGGCACGATCCAGCCAAGAGCACCTTCGCGGGCCTCCGCCTGGCGCATCTCTATCGTCGGATTGGGTGGTCTCGATTCGCTCAGGCCCTCGATCACGAGCACGCCGACGAGCACGGCGATGCTCAGCACGCTGATGATGATCACCGCCCACTCGACTGCGTTGCGTTTCATCAGCTCTTGCCCCCTTCATGCTCGCCGCCAACCATGAGTCGAGCGACCGCCGCACCAACCGACGCGACCACGGTGAGCATCACCGTCATGCCGACGACTGCCTGAACGCTCGCCCCCTCTGTTCTCCCGACCGCCCACAGCAGCAGCAGCGCGACGCCGAGACTTGCGGCGTAGGCGGTCACTGTCTCTGACCAGGGATGCTCGAGGGGTCGCTTCCCTCTCGCGCGTCGGC
>JBPCLD010000177.1:0-4080 GCA_051003655.1 Candidatus Limnocylindrales bacterium
AGATTCACCACGAGCCGGGCGGCTGACCAGGCCGCCTGTATTCACCTGACCCACTCCCGGCATACCACGACGCTGGCCGTTGATAACAGTCGATGCCGATCTTCGGTGATCAGACGCGACGGCCTAGATCGAACCTCCAGGACACGATCAAGGAAGCGTCACGTACTGGCCCAGGAATGCTCGCGCGGACTCGGTGTCGAGGCGATAGACGACGTTCGTCGAGCGGCAGATGGCGTCGCCGGTGATCGTAATTGCCGCCACGATGTTCGTCGTACCGAGGAAGTTCGGCCCGCCCGAGTCGCCGTAGCACGCACCGCTGTTGCCGGTTGCGGGGTTCTGCGAGATCCGCAGCCAGCTCTTGTTGATCGAGTTCAGCGTGCCGGTCGACTTCATGCGAACGTCGTTGTACAGGTACTGGTGACCGCCGGGCTGGTTCGTCACCTCGTACGCGCCGTAGCCGACCATCGTGAACGTCTGGCTGCCGGAAAGGGTGGAAAGGGAGTTCGCGGTCGGTAGCTGCGCCGGCTCGATGCCCTTGATCGGCTTGTCGAAGACCACGACGGCGATGTCGTGCGGGTCGCTCTGTGTCTGGTTGTATGCGGGATCCGCGTAGAAGGTGCCGTAATAGATCCTGTCGCCTTCGACGTAATCGGGATCGAACGTGACGGCCACGCGCTCGCCCGTCTCGCCACAGTGCGCGGCGGTCAGGAAGACTGTCGGCGATATCAAAGTGCCCGAGCAGTAGATCCAGGTCCCGTCCGAGTATTGCGTGGGCGATACGAGGCCGCCCACGTTGGGGTGCTCACTGCCGTCGAGTGTGCCGTACGTGATGGCACCGACCGGTCCTGCGACGAGGAGCGAAGCGAGTGCCGCGACGCCCAGGATTACCGCAAGTCTGCGCATCGCGTCCCTCCCGCTAGAAGCCAGATAGAGCGGCCATCCTAACCTCGTCACGGCCGATGCAGTGCGCCACATGCTTCCAGCCTCGTCGACACGCGCGACTCACGGTGATCGGGGCCGGCCAAGTGACCTTCTCCGGTATCGTCCGACTGTGAGCGGTTCGTCGCTGGGATCGTTTGACCTGGCCGTAATCGGAGCCGGCGTTGCCGGGAGCTACGTCGCCTACAGGGCTGCCCAGCTACATCCCGATTGGTCCATCGCGCTCGTCGAGCGCACCGAGCGGGTGGGCGGGCGGCTGTACTCCCGCCTCACCGGCATCGATGGCGGCCACGTCGAGCTCGGCGGGATGCGGTTCCGGGCAGGGCATGAGAAAGTCGCGCAGCTGGTCGACGAGTTGGGGCTGGCCAAGCGTCCGTTCGCGACAGGTCATGCTGACAACCGGTTGTTCCTGCGTGGGCGCTCGTCACGCGCGGCAGACCACGGGCCTTATCCCGGGTATGACCTGGCGCCGTCGGAGCGCGGTCTTTCGATCGAGGAGCTGCTTCTGTGCGCGTTCGATGCAGCGGTGCCCGGCGCGGCCGACCTCGACGAGGCCGATTGGGCGCGGATCAAGCGGGAGCACACCTACCGCGGGCGGCTGCTGCGCGATTGGCGGCTGGACGAGCTGTTTCGCGCCTCACTGTCCGAAGAGGCGGCGAGGCTGATCCACGACGCATTCGGCTACATGTCCGGAATCGGCCCGCACGATGCCGCAGACGCCATCCCGTACCTGTTCCGCGAGGCGACGCCCCTCGACGACCAGCTGACGCTGGTTGATGGCATGGACCGGCTGCCCCAGGCGATGGCCGAGCGCTTCGAGGTGGACGGCGGGCAGGTGCTGCTTGCTCACGAGCTTGCCGGCTTCGAAGCGCGTCCTCATGGCGCGCAGCTGCTGTTCGCCTCAGGCCAACGCGCGCGTGCCGGTCGGCTTGTTCTCGCGCTGCCAAGACCGGCTGTCGACTCACTGGCCGACGGCGCGCCGTTCTTGGACCGGTCGGAGGTCCGTCGGTTGGTGGAGTCGACCATCGCGTATCCGGCGCTCAAGCTTTACCTCTGGTACGACCGACCATGGTGGCGCGACGACGGCTTCGCCGGCCACCGGATGACTACCGACCTGCCCTTGCGCAAGTCCTTCTACCTGGATTCGATCGAGGCGACCGATGAGCCAGGTCCCGCGCTGCTGCTGGCAGGTTACGGCGACGGCACCGATCTGGACGTCTGGCGGACGCTCGATGCGGTGGCCGAAGCATTCGGCGATCCGACCCACGCCGCGCCGGAGGCGTTCTTGCGCGAGGCGGAGGGCTATCTGGGTCAGATGCACGGTAGGAAGTCGGTGCCCAAGCCGCTTGGCTCGGCGGTGCGTTACTGGGGCGCCGACCCACACATGGCGGGCTGGCACTATTGGGCCGCCGGCTCCGACTCAACGGAGGTAAAGGAACGCATCAGCCAGCCTGATGCAGCGTTGCCGGTCTACGTGTGTGGCGAGGCGTGGTCTACCGCCCAGGCATGGATCGAGGGCGCGCTCGAAAGCGCCGAAGCTGTGGTCGATCGGCTCGCCGGCTGACCACCTCTCCGCGTACGCCGCGCTCAGTTAGCGTCCAGGACATGGCCGTCTGGCGATAGCCCGGGACCCGGGGTCAGACGACCCGTTCGAGGTAGAACTGGAGCGCGGCGGTAGCGACGACCGTGACCGTTGACAGCAACGCGGCGTCGCCGGTGCGCGCGATCGAACCGAGGCTCAGGAAGCTGTCCTTCGAGTCGGCGATCGCATTGCGCAGCGTTTCGACCAGTTGATCTGCGTATTGGCGCTGGAAGACCAGTGGTGGGCCGATGCGATTGACGCAGCAGCGCAGCACTTCGCCGGTCGCATCGTCATGGCGCGACCGGCTCTGGTTGTCGAGGTCTAGCGCGGGCTGGGCAGCATCTCGACGCCGGTGGCAGTGAAATCTCCATCGAGAACGAACGCCCTGGTGATCCCTTCCCGCTGTATCAACCCGAAGCTCACCTGGTCGACGAACGATGTTCCCGACGGAAGCGACGCGCGGTAGTTTTCGAGCGCGGCTGCGTGGTCGGCGGCCACGACGGGCAGGATATCTATCGCGGGCAGCAGATCGTCAATCAGGGCGACCGTCGCATCGACCCCTAACCGTCGACGGGCTACGGCGAGAGTCTCAGCCACGACGTAGCCGTGGCTCACGAGTTCCGACTCGGCGAAACCGCCGAAAGCTTCGCGCACATCAGCATGTCGTGGATCTGCTCTATCCAGCAACGCCACCAAGGCGCTCGTGTCGACGAACACGGGCGTCACCACTCCGCGTCACCGGCGATGTCGTCGTGGCGGGTTGCCAGATCGCCCGTGCCCGAGTCAAATTTTCCGGCGGCCGACATCGCCCGAAGATAGCGTGCCTCGCGCTCGCCGGGATCGATCGGGACTGTTCGATCCACGGCCTCGCGCACCACCTGTGCAATCGGTACGCGCCGACGACGCGCCTCCGCTCGAAGTCGGAGCATCTGCTCTTCCGTCAAGGAAATCTGGGTCCTGATCATTGCCAGGATGTTATCACTAACCGTCGGATGATTACAGTGAATCAGCCGCGGCGGGGCGGACCTTGAACACGGCGAACCAATGGCCGTGGACGACATCGTGAGTATCTACTAGCTCGTAGCCGGCGCGGCTCATCTGGGCGTGAACGCGATCGGGCATGCTGCCGTGCGGGTTCATCCAGCGCGCAGCCAGGCCCTCGAGTCGTGATTCGAGGATCGCCACGCGGCCGCCCGGCCGCAGAAGCGAGCGCGCCTCCGCGAAGTAGCGCACCGGCCGGCGCAGGTGGTGATACGTGGCGGAGACGAAGAGCAGGTCCACCGGTTCCGCCAACTCCAGCTGTCGCCGACTCGTTAGCACTGGCCTCAGGTTGCTAATGCCGCGCTCCTCGGCTGCGCGACGAAGGTCTTCGAGCGACTCGGCGTCGGCGTCGACGGCATAACAGATGCCATCGGGCATTACCGCCAGGGCGAGGCGCAGAGTGAAGTGGCCGTAACCCGGACCCAGGTCCGCGACGTGCTCCCCCGACCGAATACGCAGAGCGGCGACGACCGAGTCCGGATCGCGAAGCCGATCGCTGCGCTGGCCGCCCTTGAAGA
>JBPCLD010000178.1:0-11035 GCA_051003655.1 Candidatus Limnocylindrales bacterium
CTCCTGGCGGCGGCGCAGATGCAGGCTTTCACGCGCAGCGCATACGTGCGCCTCGCAGGTGCCGGGTTGGTTGGCGTCGCCGGCGTGGATGTTTCCTTCTTTGTGCCAACGACTGCCGATTGGCGGATCCTGGGGGTCTGCGGCGCATTGGCCGTTTCCCTGGTGCTGCTGGTAAGCCTGCCCCATGGCCGGGCGCCAGATGACGGCGTGCTATCACTGGCCGAATGGCTACGCAGGCTGCGCTTGACCACAGGACCAGTAACGGTGACGAAGCTTCGTTTCGACGACCGCCTGAACGCTCGCGGCACGACCGCCGAGAAGAGACGGGCCGAGGAGTGGCGTCGCCGCAACGTGGCATTCAGGCTCGGTGCCTCGCTCAGTCGCCGCGGTGGAGCGGCCACCTGGGCCTCACCGACGATCCTGTGGACGTTCGAGCCCGAGGCGGCCTCGAGGTCACGTGATGCCGGCCGTGACGCCGAGCAGCTGGTGCGCGCATCCGCAGGGCTGGTCGACGCGTCTCCGGATCGACGAGACTGGCCAGACTCACGCGCGGCGGCGACGGAGCTTGCGGAGGACGCTTTGGCCTCCATGCCCGGCGACGACCGCCTCGTACGGGTTGGAGCTGCCCATGGCGTGATCGCGGAAGCAGGCGCAGCGCTGCCCAGCGTGAGGCTGCTCATCGCCGACTTCGAGCATCGGTTTCCGACTGGCATTGCATACGACACGACCGAGCCGCCGCCCGGCGCGCTGACGTCGATGTCGTCGCGGCAGCGGGCAGAGATCTACCGGGCGGCATTGCTGTTTGCACGCGGGATGCGCCGCGGCCGGGGGCCGAACGACCGGGAGGTCACTGCGCTCGTCGCGAACGGCTCGCTGCGCGCGATCTTTGCGATCGACCGTCGTGGCAGCGCGCCCGCGCGTCGAGCGTGGCAGGACGCGGTCAATGCCTGGACGATACGAGCTGCGGCCGGCGCTCCGCTGACCCAGACGCGATCCGCTCGCGACGACTCAGCCACCGATGGTGATACAGCCGCCACCGAGGGGGTTATGCTCTAGGGAAGCCCCGCGTGGTCGGGGGAGGGCTCGACGGCTCTCACGGGAAACCGTGACGATCGGATGACGGTAGGGACCGAGGTCCTGCCGCATCGGAGAGACACTCCACACCGTACAAGTTGCACGGCACCACTCGATTCCTCTGATACACGAAGACACGTCGAGCCATCCCCCGACCTCAGCCGGACAATCCGCTCAATGACGCAAACCTGTCGATCGACAGGAATCCGATCTCGAACTCCGTCCGCCCATCGAGCGCCAGGTCGGCCGCGATCGAGCCGATGACGTTCGAGAACTTGAACCCATGGCCCGAGCAGGGCGACGCGATCACCACGCGTTCGTCGGCCGGGTGGAAGTCCAGGATGAAGTTGAAGTCCGGCGTGTTGGTGTACATGCACACGCGTGAGTCGAGCCTCGCGCCGTTGGCGAGTGGCATGTAGCGCGCCATGTAATCGCGCACCGGGCGCTCATCCTCGGCGCTGGCTTCGCGGTCGATAGTGTCCGGGTCCGCCTGCCGACCCCCGTGGTGGCGGGCGACCTTCACGCCCTGGCCGGGCAGGGACGGGAAGCCGTAGAAGGCGTAGTCATCGTTCAGCTCGAGGATCCAGACCGGTAGATTGGCCGCCTCGAAATTCTCCGGCTGGGCCACGGGCTCGTACCAGAAAAGAGCGTTCCGCTCGATCCGCAGCGGGAGCCCGAGCTCCGGCGCGAGCTTCGGCAGCCATGCCCCGGCGGCGACGGTGAGTCGGCCCGCCGAATAGGTGCCGCGGTCGGTGGTGACGTTCAGGCCTGACGCGTCCGACGACCAGCCGGTCACGCCTTCGCCGAAATGGAGCTCGGCGCCGTGCCGCTCCGCGAGGGTGAGATGGGCGTCGATGCACCTGTCCGCGAATAGGATCCCGGCCAAGGGCTCGTGGAGGGCTGCCATGTCGTCATCCAGCTGAAGAGCCGGGAATCGGCGCCGTGACTCGTCCGCATCCAGCACCGCGTGGTCCAGACCATGCGTCTCGGCGCTCTTGAGCGATCCGTCGAGGACGGCACTTCCGCGCCGGCCGATGTACAGCCCACCGGTGACCTGTCGCAGCGCGCCGTTGTCAGCCTCGGCCTCGATCTTCGGCCAGAGGTCCCACGCGGCGCGCAATAGAGGCACGTAATCGGCATGCTCGAAGTAGGCAAGCCGGATGATCCGTGTCAGACCGCCCGATGAGCCCAGCTCGTGGGGCGCGGCCAAACGCCTCGATGCCCAGGACTCGCGCGCCTCGTGATGCAAGCTGGTACGCGGCGGCGGAGCCCATCGCGCCCAGGCCGACAACGATGACGTCGTAGCTCACTGATCCGTGTCGTCGTCCAGCTCGGCCGCCCAGATGTCGTTGTCCATCTCACGGGCCTGATAGCAGTCGCCGCACATCGGCCCGGTTGGCCAGTGCGGCTGGTCGTCGGTGCTGTAGCCCAGCGGCCGGCCGCAGAGGGTGCACGTCAACTCGGCCTCCGCGAAGTCTTCTTCAACCACGCGTCAAAAATACGTTGTTTCCATAGCTGTTACTGCACCATACTCAACCGATCCGCACCGAGGCTGCGCGCCCCAGCGTGTAGCCGAGGAAGATGGCCGGAAGAGGGGACGTCGCGAGAAACACGCTGAGTGTTGCAGTGCTTGCCTTTGTCGTGGTCGCCACGGCCATGCTCCCGAATGCCGCGAGCGCGGCTGTCGACGAGCCGGCCCTGGTCGTCTCGATTGCCGAAGCTCAGATCGGCAGGTCTTTCCGGCTTGGCATGGAAGGCCCGACCCGTTTCGACTGCTCGGGCCTTATCTATTACGTCTTCTCGCAGGCCGGGTTGCTCGATCGCATCGGCGGCATGCGTTTCACCGCGCGTGAGTACTACAAGTGGGCTCGCGAACTCGGGTTGCTCGCAAAGACGGATCCACGCGTCGGCGACCTCTCGCGACACCTATTCCGACGCCCATCGCGCCATAGGGCGTATGCCCTCTAACGCGGAGGGTGTTTCCATTTGGCCCGGAGGCGCGACAATCGTGCGCATGGCGCAACGAGATGTCGGGCTGATCCTCATGCGGCAGTTGGCGTCCGTCCTTGCCGTACCGACGCTGATTGCCGACGAAACCGGCGAACTCCTGTTCTTCAATGAGCCTGCCGGGCAGCTCATCGGTCAGCGGTTCGACGAAATCGGCGATATGCCACTGGGCGAATTGACGCGCGCCTTTACGTTCCGCGACGAGCAGGGCAACTCGCTGCCTGAGGACCAGGTACCGCTCTACGTGGCGATGCGCGAACTGCGCCCAGTTCATCGACGCGTGATCGGGCGGGGGTTCGACGGCGTAGACCGCAACGTCGAGATCACGGCCTTTCCGCTGCTGGGGGCGGGCGGCCACCTGATCGGTGCCGTGGCCATGTTCTGGGAACGCAAGCAGCAGTGATGGCCGGTCCGGCCGGCCTCGGGGATCGATCCATGCGCGTGTGCCTGTGGGGCACCCGCGGGTCAATTGCCAGCGCCGGTCCGGACACGGTCGCCTATGGCGGCAACACGTCCTGTGCGGAGGTCGAGGGCCGTGACGGCACCATCGTCATCCTCGATGCCGGGACCGGCATCCGCCGCGTGGGCGACACGTACAAGGAGCCGCGACGGATCGACATCCTGCTGACGCATCTCCACATGGATCACATCCAGGGCCTTGGCTTCTTCGGACCGTTCTTTCGCAAGGACTTCGAGGTCCACGTGTGGGGCCCACCGTCGACCACCCAGGACCTGCGCGCCCGGCTCACGCGATACCTGTCACCGCCGCTATTCCCGGTCCGCTTGCGCGATGTCGCGGCCAGGCTGGAGCTGCACGACGTGCCCATCGGACCGTTCAGGATCGGCGGCTTCGTGGTCAGTGGCCAGATGGTCATTCATCCTGGACAGACGATCGGCTTCCGACTGACGGACGGGACCGCCACGGTCGCCTACCTGCCCGACCATGAGCCGGCGCTGGGCTCCGACGGGATGCCGAACGAACCGGAATGGACCTCCGGCCACGATCTTGCGGCAAACGCCGACCTGCTGATCCACGACACCCAGTACACGGACGAGGAGTACGACGAGCGCGTCGGCTGGGGACACAGCCGGATCTCGGACGCTGTCGGCCTGGCCAGAATGTCGCGCGCCAAAAGGCTGATTACGTTCCACCACGATCCAGCGCACGACGACGCGGAGCTCGACCACATGGTCGACGAGGGCCGCGCGATTGCCGGTGATGGGCTCGAAATCCTTCCCGGGCGCGAGGGGGCGACGTTCCGGGCGTGAATTCGTCCCGGTAGGGCATTGATAGGCGACGGGCTCCCAGAGGCTGGCCGCCACGGCAACGACCATGTCCAATGAATCCGTGAGTACAGTCCTCGACGCCACCAAGCGCGCGGCTCGCGTCAACATCGTTTCGCGCGAGATCGCGCTGCTCCGCGGCCGCAACGGCATGGCTCTGGCGGCCGTGGCCCTGACGGCGTTCGGCGCGATCTTCACGCTCGTGAAGGCGCGCCGTTCCGACGAGGTCGACATCGCGATCACCCTTCGTCTCCAGGCCCGCCAGCACCGGCCCCTGGGGGCGCTAATGGAGCTCGTGTCGTGGCCCGGATTTCCGCCGCAGAGCCACTTCATCCCGCCAGTGGTCATCGCGACGTTGTTCGTCATGCGGTTGCGCACCGAGGCCGCGTTCCAGATGCTGGCCTGGGGAACCGGCGGTATCTCGACCATCGTCAAGGGTTTCGTCCATCGCCCGCGGCCGTTGCCCGAGCAGGTCCGCGTCGTGCTTGCCCCGCTCGGCGGGTCGAGCTTTCCCAGCGGCCACGTGCTCACATACGTTGGCACGTACGGTTTCCTGGCCTACCTGTGCTACACGCTCATCAGACCGCCACTGACTCGGTGGCCCTTATCACTCGGACTGGTGGGGATGCTCGCGCTCGTAGGTCCCAGCCGGATCTACCAGGGCCACCATTGGCCGACGGACGTTGCCGCCTCCTACTTTCTCGGCACCTCCTACCTGATCGCGGTGATCGCGCTATATCGCCGGGTCAGGGGGCGCGGCGTGGTGCCGCCTGACGATCCGATCGCCGAGTGAGCATCGTCATCTGGAATCCGAATGCCGGCCAGAAGCGCCGCGGGCCGGCACCGGGCGTGACCGAGGAGTCGCTCCGCGAAATCCTTGACCGTCACTCAATTCAGGGCCGGATCGTGGCGACGGAGTCCTCAGATGCCGCGAAACAGGCCGTCCGCGAGGCGATTCAGGCCGGCCACACGACGATCATCGTGGCCGGCGGGGACGGCACGATCGGGGAGGTCGCGGGGGAACTGCTCGGAAAGACGGATATCGCGCTCGGCATCCTGCCCCTGGGCAGCGTCATGAACGTGGCTCGAATGCTCGGCGTGCCGCGCGAGATCGAGGCCGCTGCAGCCGCAATCGCCGAGGGACGGACGCGGGTCATCGACGTCGGTGAGGCGAACGGCGTGATTTTCTACGAAACGGCCTCGGTGGGCATGAACGCGGCCATGTTTAAGGCCGCGCAGCACTTCGAGGACGGGGACTACGGCTCGCCGTTTCGCGTCGTGGGCATCGCGCTCGGCTATCGGCCGGCGCGCATGGTCATTGAGCTCGACGACGAAACACTTAGTACCCGAGCGCTGATGGTGACGATCTCCAACGGGGCGTACATGGGCGTCGCGATGACAGTTGCGCCAGATGCGCGGCTCGACGACGGCCGCTTCGACGTGCGCGTCTTCCGCCAGTTCTCGAAGCTGGAACTGCTCCGTCATTTGGCATCGATCGCCTTTGGACGGCACCGGTACTCGCCCAAGGTGAGCACCTACCGCTCCACACGCGTGCGGATCACGAGCAAGTCGCCGCTGCCCTGCCGGGCCGACTCACATGACTTGGGCACGACCCCGCTCGAGTGCCGCTGCCGGCACGCTGAGCTTCGGGTGATCGTAGGGCCCGACTACGCAGACGGGCGGGCGATCACCGAACAGTCCGGGAGCTAGAGCTCGCGCACCCAGTAGGAATAGATCCAACCCTGCTTGCCGCTCACGGTCTGGACCTCGAACCACTTGTAACCAGCGGGACTGTTGCCCGAGCCGATGATCTTGAATGTCTTGCCGCGACCCAGCCAGCCGATGATCCGGGCATTCGGATCAGCCGCTATTCGCATGTTCAACACGCCAGTCGAGATACCGAGCTTGCCATTGCCAGGCTGCGCCGAGGGGTGGTCGGGCGGATTGGCCGGGTCGGGGTTGCCGTCATCCGGGTCGGGTTTGTCGGTCGGCTCGCCGTCTCCGGGGTCTACGCTGCCGCTGTTGTCCTGGCCGCTGCCGGTGCTGTCGCCGTTGCCGGGGCCTGCGCCAGGGTCAGGTTCGTTATCGCCAGGGTCTGGGTCCCCGTCGTCGGGTTTCGGATCGGGCGTAGGATCTGGCGGCTCATCGCCATTCCGCCAGTCGACCTGCAGGAAATAATCGACTCTCTGACGGATGCCGCCCAAGGAGTGGATCGTGATGCCATACGGGTTAACGAGGGCGCTGATCGCCTTGCCATTGCCGAGGTAGATGCCGATGTGGTCGCCCATATTCCAGACGACGAGGTCGCCCGGACGCGCTTCGTCCACATCCTTGGTGAACAGCCCGCGGGAGACGAACCAGCGCATATAGCCAACCGCGCGCAGGCGCATGCCGCCGATGCGCGGCAGCTGGCCCACGTCGGAGAAAGTCCGGAACAGGAAGCCCGAGCAGTCCATTCTGTCAGGACCCTCGGCGCCCAGCTTGTACGGGACGCCGAGGTACGCGCGTGCCGCGGCGATGACAGCACTGGCCGGGTCAGCATCTGCCGCGGACGCCCGTGGGGGTGCCATGCCTGTCCCGACCAAGGCAACGGCCAGGGCAAGCACGGCTGCCGCACGCATCGGTTTGGTTGGCGCGCGCTTGAGGGCCTCGTCGGCGTAGACGGATCCGATGACTGTCACGCCGAGGACCGTCGCGATGGCGGGGCGCAAGGCAGCCCAAACACGTGTCCCGAACGTCCCCACGTAGACGAGGACAATTACGGGTACGGCGAGCAAGTACGCGAGCAATATGCGCGACACGCGGCGGTGGTCCGACATCCCGAGGCTTCCCTCCACTCTCGAGACCGACGGGGCACGTCGACGGTCAGTATGCGGCTACCCTGGACGGCGAGGGCACGTCATCCGCTGGGGCGGTGTTGACTTTTCCGCAATCTTCAGTTGTTCGTTACGGATACGTTACGACCCGTTCGCAGGAGTATGGCGGCGGCGGAATGCTCGTGCACGGCGATTTCGCAACTTTGCAGCCGCCACGTGTGACACTGTCGCAATTCATGAAGAACCAGCGACGCCTTCTCTCGATGATGGTCCTCGGCCTCCTCTTTCCAGCGGGGTGTGGTGGAAACACGGGCCCCGGGTGGACGTTTGCCACCCAGCCGCCGTCGACCGGAGCGCCTCCGCCAACGGCTTGCCCGTCCGCATCGCCAGCCGCATCGGGCTCACCGGTCGCCTCTGGCTCACCGGCCGCATCGGGCTCGCCGACAGCATCTGAGTCGCCGGCGGCATCAGCTTCCGCTTCCGCCTCCGGCTCACCGGGCGCCTCGGCCTCGCCGCTCGCATCAAGCTTGCCGTCCCTCTCGCCCCAGTTGTCCGTGCCGCCGGTCTCGGTTGTATCAGCGTGTCCGGAGGCGCCGGCGGCTCCCGGCTCTTCCCCCGCGCCGTCGGCCGGTTCATCGCCACAGGCACCGCCCGCTGGTGCGCTAGGCCTAACGCCTGGAGCGCCGGCCGCGCCGTAGGACCCCGGCGACCCTCGGCTACACTCGGCCGCTAAGGAGGACGCTGTTACCGTGGGCATCTCCACAGCTTCCGACTCAATGACTGCTGAGGAGATCGTCTCCCTCTCGCGCAAATACACGCTGTACGAGTGGTCGGCTCAAAACGCGGTCGATCCGATCCCCGTCGATCACGCGGAAGGCGTCTATTTCTACACGCCGGACGGAAAGCGCTACCTCGACTTCAACAGCCAGCTGATGAGCGTGAACATTGGCCACGGCGACAAGCGAGTCATCGCCGCTATCGCACGTCAGGCAGAGAAGCTGGCCTATGCCAACCCGTTCATGGCCACCGAGCCGCGCGCCCGCCTGGGCCAGAAGCTGGCCGAGATCGCGCCCACAGACATCGACATCTTCTTCTTCACCAACGGCGGAGCCGAGGCCAACGAGAACGCGATCAAGCTCGCTCGCCAGATGACCGGCCGGCACAAGGTGCTGGCTCGCTACCGCTCGTACCATGGCGCGACCGGGCAGGTGATCAACGCCACCGGCGATCCCCGGCGGTGGGCGGCCGAGACCGGCGTGTGGGGCGTTGTGCGTGTGCCCGACTCGCATCGCTGGGGAGTGGCCTCCCCGGAGCCGGTCGAGGAGTCGCTGCGCGGCATCGAGGAAGTGATCATGTACGAAGGCGCGCATACGATCGCGGCCTTCATCATCGAGCCCGTCGTGGGCACTAACGGGATCCTGATCCCGCCCGACGGCTACCTCCAGGGCGTTCGTGAGATCTGCTCTCGCCACGGCATCCTGCTGATCGCCGACGAGGTGATGTCGGGCTTTGGGCGAACGGGCGCCTGGTGGGCGGTCGACCACTGGGGCGTGGTGCCCGACATGATCACGATGGCCAAGGGCCTGACAGCCTCGTACGTGCCACTTGGCGCCGTTGGGATGCGGCGCGAGATCGCCGAGGCGTTCCGGGACAAGGTCTTCTTCGGCGGCCTGACGTACAACTCGCATCCCTTGGGCTGCGCGACGGCTTTGGCGACGATTGCCGTGTACGAGGAAGACAGACTCATCGAACGCGCACGTCAGATGGGGACCGTGATGGCACACCACCACGCGCGACTGATGGAAAAGCACCCGTCAGTGGGTGCGGTGCGCAATATCGGTCTGTTCGGGATGATTGACGTCGTTCGGTCGCGCTCGCCTTACGAGCCGATGGCGCCGTACAACGGCACGTCGGACGAGATGAAGGCGCTCGCCAAGTTCGTCCGCGACAACGGCATGTACACGATGTTCAGATGGAACGGGATTCACACGAACCCGCCGCTGATCATCACCGAGGAGCAGCTGGCCGAGGGCTTTGACATCATCGACCGCGCCCTCGACATCTCCGACCAGGCCGTCCGCAGTTAGCGGGTTCCGGCGGTCCCGCCGGCCCTTGCTCCTTCGAATGCCACCACACCGGCATAAGCGGGCCTACACGGCCCTAGGGCCTCCACCGCGCCCAGATTCCGAGCCCAGAGTCCGTCTCCTGAGCGTGGCGATCTGGACGTAAGCGGCCCTTAAGCGCCGGATAAGCCGGTTTGCCAATCTCATCGGCATGGGCGGCCTCAAGCGATCGCGCGGAGAGATCCTCGGAGAGCAGCGTGCTCGCGGCGCCGCGGTCAAGCTCGGCGATGCCGTGCGCGCGAGCCGCCGACGAAGACACTAAACCCAGGAGGCGCTGGCAAAGGTCGCGGGACTAAGTCGGCAGCGTCTCGGCGATCTAGAGGGCGGGCGCGGTGGTGGGACGCCGGTTGAGGTTTGGTTTGCTCTCGCGGAGGCGCTCGGCCGCTACCTGAGGTTTGAATTCGCGCGCGACCCGCGAGCGGACCTCGCCGACGCTGGACACCTGCAGATCCAGGAGCTCCTCCTGCGACTTGCAGCTCCCGGGGGATGGCAAGGCGGCTTCGAGCTGCCGACCCGTCCGGCCGAGCCCGGCCGATCCGTGGACGTGCCGTTGGTCGATCGTCGGCGGCGCCGGCTAGCCATTGTCGAATGCTGGAACACATTTGGAGATCTCGGCGCGGCGGCCCGCTCCAGCAACCACAAGATCGCGGCTGCGATGGATTCCGCGGCCATCATGGGAGCAGATGACGGCCCCTTCCAGGTGGGCCTCGTCTGGGTCGTGCGCGACACGAAGGCGAATCGGGCGCTCGTCGCGCGCTACAAGCACATCTTCAGTGCCCGATTTCCCGGCTCCTCACAAGGCTGGGTCAACGCGCTGGCAAAGGGCGGCCCGATGCCAGTCGAGCCAGGGCTGGTGTGGTGCGACGTGAAGGCCACTCGACTGTTCGGGCGGCGTCGGCCCCGAATGCGCGCATGCTGACGTGGCTTCAGCGTCGTCCGGTCGCCTCGGCCCACAGCCACTCACGCGGGCTGAGACCGGATTCTTCGATTGCCCTTGCCCGTTGCGGGCCGAAGTATCGGAAGTGCCACGGCTCGGCGCGGTAGCAGGTGAACTGTGGGCTGCGCGTGGCTGGGTAGCTGAGCACGAACCCGAAGCGGGAGGCGTTCACGCGGAGCCAGGCCCGGTCCCCGGCCAGATCGACCGCCGTGCCGAGCTGGTGCTCCGAGTGCCCAGGGCGCGCGATCGCATCATCGAGACCCGGGCTTGCCGCCAGCAGGTGCTTCTGGTCGGTGAAGGATCGATATCCGCTGGTGATGGAGACAACCGCCTCCTCGCTCGCGGCCGTGTCGAGCATGGCTCGCAGTGGGGCGAGCACGAACGAACGGAGTGTCACCCGCTGGCCGCGAATTACGGCTTCCGTCAGGTCCGGAGGCTCGTACGACCGGTCCAATGTGAGCCCGGGATCGAGCATCGTGCGATCCCACTCGTCATAGCCGCTGTACGCCGCGGGGCGCTCGGCGGCCGAACAGTCCGGCAGCCCGGTCGGCGGCGCCGTTGCAGAGATCTGTCCCGCGCCGACCAACAGCGTGGCCGCGGCGATGGCAAGAATCGGGACGATCAGGCTCAGGCCGGGGCCGCGTGAGCCCTCGTTCGTAGGTTGAGGATTAAGCATGGGCAGACGCTAGGGCGGCTGGACGCCCGTCGAAATCAGCGACTTCCCTTGACCTGGTTAGGGGATCTCCCTGATGGGCGCGGGCAAGGGACGATGTGACAATCGATCGATGTTCGAG
>JBPCLD010000179.1:0-13980 GCA_051003655.1 Candidatus Limnocylindrales bacterium
GAGTATGCCGCCGCCTTCTTTCTCATCGTCGCCTTCGCCTATTGGCTGTCACATCACGGACCCGTCGATCTGCGGCGGCTGAGGACGGCTCTTTCCCTGCTGGTGATCTGCGGGTGGGCGCTGGTGACGCACGTCAGCGCGCTCCAATATGGGGCTCAGTTCTTTGCCAACCGGGGTTACGAAACCCGCGCGGCGGTTGACGCCCTCCTCCGCTACGGGGGCTCCCCAGCGCTCCCGGACGATCATCAGACGCCGGAGGCGGTCAGTGCCTGGCTCAAGAACCTGCCATCTCCAGCGACGCTGCATGCGCTCGTTGTCGGCTATGGCTCGCCGCTTGGCGACCCGTGGCTCCAGGCCGCGGGCGAGGTGCCGCCCGAGGTCAGTGAGCGGATCCTGCTGATGCTCGTGGGTGATTCGCTCGCCATTGAGCTGGTCGACTCGATAGCTGTTCCCGTATCGCCACCAAATGTGCGGCGAAGCGATGCGCTGACACTTTCGACGGTCGAAGGATGCACGTTGCTCACGCCGACTGGCGCGACCCTCACTATTGAGCTCGCGATCGAGACCGGAAAGAGCCTCTTCGTGTCCGCGGAGTTCGCGGGGCAGGTAACGATGTTCCTGTCGCTTTCAGGCGTCTTCGAGCCAGGTGCCGGTGTCGCGGCGCAGCCGCCCTTTACACAACCCGCCGCGCGGCCCCTCTCGCTGGTGCCTGGGACGACCACTCGAGTGTCGCTGCCCGACCTTGGCGAGCCGGCGCCCTGGCTGGTCTTGCTCGAACTACCCGCGGAGGGGCAGTTCACTATCTGCGTTGGATAGAGGCTGCGTTTGTACGGCCGGGAGGAGACCGGTGAGCTTACCGAGGGATCCGCGCCGATAGCCGGATAGTCATCTCACCCACAGCGTCGTAACTGCCCAGACCGACTCGTAGCGCTTCGCACCTCACCGCCTACGCCGTCCGCGGACACGTTCGCGCCCGCAGAATGCCCCCTCGATTGGGCCAGTACCTAGGAATTTTCGGGTCAATGGCTCGCCGCCATCTCTTCCGCGAGCCTTCGGACAGCGAGTGGTTCCCCGCCTAGGGAGCCCGGCTGTTCGTCATAAAAGAGAGCGGCGGCTGCAGTGCGGCGACCCCGAAAGACCAAGTCTTCATCATCCCAAGCCAGCGTGGCCCTCCGGTTTGGTATGGCAATTCTCGCCGGGGCCATGGCCACGTTCCTGCCTGGAACCGTAGCTCCGGCCGTGCCCGATGCAGTCGCACTGGCGAATACCAGCTCGAGCAGCGCGCGAACCGTGTCCAGCGCCGAGTCCGAGGTGATCAGCAGGGACTACGCTGCGTCCTCGGATGAGCAGCTCGCTCCTGGTGTGACTCACTCGACGGGCGCGATGTTCACTGGGGACGGCCTTCGCCAGCAGGTCCACGTAGTCGTCGCCGATACGTCCGACGGCAGCGTCAAGGTGCAGCCCTTGCTCTCAAATGATCTCGTCGCGGGCCGCGAGCGAACGTCGGCCCTCGCCAATCGATACAGCGCCAGCCATTCGGGTATGACGGCAGTCGCGGGCGTCAACGGCGACTTCTGGTGGCCCGGCCTGACCGTCACGCCGCGCGGCCTTCACATCCAGAACGGCGAGGTCATGACCTCGGGCCCGACCGGGCTGCCCACGCTGGGCGTCACGGCGACCGGGAGTCTGCGAATGGACAATGTTCGAGTGGTGGTCCGGGCGATCGATGGTGCCGGCGGCGTGACCGTCAACCACGTCAACGGCTACCGCCGTCTAGGCCAGGCCGTGATCTACACACCGCGCTTCAGGTCCACCACCGGAACGACCGATGACGGAACAGAAGTCATCCTCGCTGTCGAGGGCACGCTCGCCCCGCGCGGCCGGCTGAACGCGACGGTCGTCGAAGTGCGCCGCGGCGCAGGCAACAGCCCCATCGGCGCCGGGCAGATGGTTCTCTCAGCCAACGGCACCTGGGCCGGTTATCTCGCCTCGCTGCAGCCCGGCCACAAGCTGGCCGTCGCCTCGAACGTGACCATAGAGGGCTGGGAATCCGTGGTCCAGGCCGTTGGCGGCGACCAGTTCCTGGTCCGCGACGGCGTCGCAAGCACGGGTATCAGTGGTCGGCACCCACGCACGTCAGCCGGCCTGACCAGCGATGGCAAGCTCCTCATGGTGACCGTTGACGGCCGCCAGCCCGGCTACAGCCACGGCGTATCGGCAGAGGAGCTCGGCGCGCTGATGAAGCAGCTCGGCGCCGTGCACGCGCTCAATTTCGACGGTGGCGGTTCGACCACGATGGCGGTCCGTTCACCGGGCAGCGATTACGTTCGCGTTGTCAACAGCCCGTCTGACGGCGGTGAGCGAGCCGTCACCAGCAGCCTGGCGGTGTTCAGCACCACGCGAACTTCCGCGACAGCATTGGATAAGACAGCACCGACGATGCCTACCAACCGGACGGCCGAGGCCCTTGGCAATCAGCAGGTCACACTGAGTTGGAGCGCGAGCACGGACGATAGGCCGGGCACGATCTTCTACCGCGTGAGGCGCAACGGCGTCCGCATCGCCGAAGTCACAGAGCCGATCTACATCGATCAGCCACCGCTTCCCGGAACCTACGCTTACAAGATCCGGGCCGTCGATGCGGCGGGCAACCGGACTGCCCTAACCAGATACGTGGTGGGCGATGCGATCGCCGGCTCGCTCTAGGCGATAGGCAACAGGCCGCAGAAGAAGGGTCCCCGGGAAGTTCCAGGGCCCCTTTTTCTTGTTCCCCCGTTGTCGGTAACCAGACCTGTTCGCATGGCAGAGGCCCGCGGGTGGCACGATAGAGCCATGAGTCCCACCCGCCGCTCCGCTCCGCCCAGGCCAAAGAGGATGGACGTCCCGCCGGCCCTGGGCACTGAGGCGGACACTCAGGCGCCCGCCCTCGTCGAAGCGGTTGAGGTCGATCCCGAATCGCCGCCGTACGAGACACGGCCGCGGGCCTCGCGCGGTGACGATGTACCGCTGTTGGGCAACGACGACCTGGCCCGGATCTTCTACGAGATAGGCGACATGCTCGAGATCCAGGGCGAGCTGCCGTTCAAGATCGGTGCCTATCGGCGCGGCGCAGAGTCGATCGCCAACTCCCCGCTCGACATCGCGCGGGCGTATCGCGAGGGGCGCCCGCCCCGGCTGGCCGGTGTCGGCCGGGCGATCGACGCCAAGCTTGCCGAGCTGACAGACACGGGTCGCTTGCGCTACTACGAGCGACTTCGTCGGGATGTCCCTCCGTCCGTCGTGACGTTGCTGCAGGTTCCCGGTCTTGGCCCAAGGACAGCCGGTGAGCTGTGGCGTCAGGCGAACATCGCCTCGCTCGAGCAGCTCGAGGCTGCCGCGACCACCGGCAAGTTGCGTGACCTGCGCGGGATGAGCGCCAAGACCGAGAAGCGGCTGCTCGACGGGCTGAAGGAGCTCAAGCGCCGGCCGCCGCGACGGATGCGCCTGGGGACGGCCGCGGATATCTATGGCCGCCTCGAACGCGCCCTGGTCGCCGCGCCGGGCGTGAAGTCCGTCACGCCGGCGGGGTCATTTCGTCGTCGCCGCGAGACTGTCGCCGATATCGACGTCCTGGTCGAGACCGACCGTCCCGACGAGGCCATCGCGAAGCTCCACGGCGCACCGTTCGTTGAGCGCGTTGGTGACCATGGCGGCCGCACGGGCGGACATCGGACGACCGTCCAGCTGATGCGCGGGCCGCGGGTCGACATGATGGCGATGCCGGTCGGGAAATCGGGCACATACCTTGTCCATTTCACGGGCTCCGCAGAGCACAACGTCCGCCTCCGGGCACTGGCCCGCGACAAGGGTTGGTCGCTGTCCGAGCACGGCTTCGCGCGACTTGATCACAACGGCGAAGTCGCCACCGGCGACGCCGCGGAGGCACGAACATTCGCTACGGAGGAAGAGGTTTACGGCTTCCTCGGGTTACCGTTCATCCCGGCCGAGCTGCGCGAGGACCGCGGCGAGATCGAGGCCGCTCGCGCCGGGCAGCTTCCGCAGCTGGTCGAGCTGGCCGACCTCAACGGGGATTGCCATACCCACAGCGATTGGTCGGACGGCCACGTCACCATCGAAAAGATGGCCGAGCGCGCTCGCGCCCGCGGCCTCACCTACCAGGTGCTGCACGACCACACCGAGAGCCTGTCGATCACCCGCGGCCTCACGCCGGAGCGTGTCGAGCAGCAGCGGCGGGTCGTCGGCGAGCTTAACGAGTCATACGCTCGCGAGGGAATCGCCTTCCGCCTGCTTCACGGCTGCGAGCTGGAGATCCGGCCCGATGGCCGGCTTGACTACGAGGAGAAGCTGCTCGCGCGCTACGACGTGGTCGTCGCGTCGCTGCACGTGGCGCGCAAGCAGCCCCGGGCGCAGCTGATGGCTCGCTACAGAACCGCGCTGCGCAGCCCCCACGTCGACATCATTGCCCACCCGTCTGGGCGCAAGATCGGCCTCCGCGACGATCTCGACCTCGACTGGGACGCGTTCTATCGGGAAGCGGCCGAAAGCCGGACAGTGCTCGAGCTGAATGGCTCAGACGAAAGGCTCGACCTCGACGACCGCCGCGCTCATGCGGCAAAGGAGGCGGGCAACCGCTTCACGGTCGATTCGGACGCCCACTACCTGCACGAGTTCGACAATCTCGACTGGGGCATCTCCCAGGCTCGCCGCGCGTGGCTCGAGCCACGCGACATCCTGAACACCTATCCGCTCGATGAGGCTTTGGCGGCGCTGGGTCCGAAGGTTTGAAACTTCGGTCAGCCTTGGGTGTGTGCAGGACCGACTAACCCCGACGGCGGCAATCTTTGTCGACGATGGCGACCGAGCCGACGAACGGGCGATCGTAGATCGATGGCTACGCGAGGATCCGCGCTTCGTGGCCCAGCCGATCCCAGCCGAGGAGGGAGCCTGGGTCCTCCACCGCTAACGACTTCAGATGCCCAGGATGGCCTTGGCGATCAGGAAGTAGACGAGGAGCCCCGTCGCGTCGACCAGCGTCGAGATCAGCGGCGCGCTCATGACCGCCGGATCGAAACCCAGGCGCCGCGCCAGCAGTGGCAGCAGTGACCCGACCAGAGTCGCCAGGGTGCACACGCTGAGCAGCGTCAGCGACACGACATAGGCCAACCGCGGGTCCTGCGGGATGAACAGTAGCGTCGGCACGAACGCGAGCGCGGCCAGCATTCCGCCCAGGATCACGCCCACCCGCGCTTCGCGGAGCACGACGAGCAACACGTCGGTCGGACGCAGCTCGCCGACGGCCAGCGCCCGCGTCACGGTCGTCGCCGACTGTGAGCCGGCGTTACCGCCGGTGCCGATTACCAGCGGAATGAAGAGCGCGAGTGCGACCGCCTTCGCGAGCTCCACCTCGAACGCGCCGAGCACGTTCACGGTCAGTGTTGCCGCGACGATGAGGACCATCAGCCAGACGACGCGGGTGCGGGCGAGGCCAAGGACAGAGGTAGACAGGTATGGGTGCTCCAGCGGCTCGGCGCCGCCGGCGCGCGCCACGTCCTCTGTCTGCTCCTCCTCGAGGATGCGCATCGCGTCGTCGACGGTGACGATGCCGACCAGCCGCCCCTCGGTGTCGACGATCGGCAGGGCGAGGAGATCGGCTTCCTGGATGAGTCGGGCGACCTCCTCCTGGTCCTGGTTGACGCGGGCCGAGTAAACCTCGCGATCCATCAGGTCGCCGACCTGTTGGTCGGGGTCGGCCAGCACCAGGTCACGAAGGCCGAGCGCGCCAACGAGCCGGCGCGCGTCGTCGGTCACGGGCAGGGCATAGATGGTCTCCGCCGAGCCGCCAATCCGGCGAATGCGCGCCAGGGCATCAGCCACGGTCTGATTGGCCTTGAGGTTGACCACCTCCGGCGACATGACGCGGCCGGCCGAGTTCTCCGGGTAGCCGAGCAGCGTCGCGGTGAGCGCCCGCTCCCGAGGCGACAGGCCGCCCAACACCTGCTTGGCAACCTTGGCCGGCATCTCGTCGACGAGACGCGCCCGGTCGTCCGGATCCATGTCCTCGACCAGCTCGCGCACGCTCGCTTCGCGCAGGCCCTGCAGCAGCTCCTGCTGGTGGAGTGGATCGAGCGCCTCAAAGACCTCGAGGGCGCGGTCCTTGGGGAGCAGCCTGAAGGGGATCGCCCGGTCGGCCACCGGCAGGCGGCCGAGCTCCTCGGCGATCTCGAGCGGGTCGGCCTGAGCCAGCCACTCGGTCAGCGCATTGACGTCGCGCATCGCGACGAGGTCGGGCATGGTCATCTGTCGGCCGTTTCCTCGCGCCCGTGTCTCGAAAGGATGGACAGAGATCGTGGTGACGCGACCAGGTGCCAGGTCCGCGTGCCGGCCGCCCTTCGCGCTCGAATGGTAGCCTTTGCACGTCTCACCGACGACGCACGCCGCAGCGGCATGCCCGTTGGCTGCGGGCCTCCCTCAGAACCCCCACCCGAAGGACACCATGAGCTTTTCGATTACCGATGGCGGCGGCACCCCCGCCGTCAACACCATCCGACTCCGCCGCCAGCTCGTCGAGCAGGCAATCGCCGCCGCGACCGCTGCCGAATGGGAGGCCGCAGCCGAGATCAACCGGCGCATCCTCGAGCTGGGGCCGGACAGCGAGGCCGAGAACCGCCTCGCCCGCGCTTTCTGGGAGATGGGCGAGTTGTCCACGGCTCGCGAGCACTACCAGTCAGCCCTCGCCCTCGATCCGACGAACCGCATTGCCGAGCGCAACATCGGACGGCTGCGGATGCTTATGGCCGAGGCCGGCAAGAAGACAGTGCCCGCCCAGAAGGGCAGCAAGGCGCCCGTCTCGATCTTCGTCGAGGAGACCGGCAAGACTGGCTTTGCTCACCTTGTCGACCTGGTAGATCCGAAGCTGCTGGCCCAGGTCAACCCCGGCGATGCGGTAGAGCTTTCGCCCAACGGTCCGCGCCTGGAGGCCAAGTCGAACGGCAAGCACATCGGCTATGTCGAGCCGCGCGTCGCCGCGCGGTTGCTCAAGCTGATCGCCGAGGGCAACAAGTACGCTGCCGGCGTCACCAGCATCGGCGAGCGCGACGTCCGCATCATCATTCGCGAGACCTACCAGGATCCCGCGAACTACGGCAAGGTTTCGTTCCCGACCGCTGCCAAGGTGAGCGATATGCGCCCGTACACCAAGGGCACGCTCATCCGTGAGGAAATGGATCTCGAGGACGAGCTCGAGCTCGACGACGATGACGACGACATCGAGGACATCGGCCGCGTGTTGACGGCAGACGTCACCGAGGACGAGGCGTTCGTCGACGAGGAGCCGGTCGAAGCATCCGACGAGGGCGCGGAGAACTAAGCCTCCGACTGGTGCCCAGCCGGGCACCGCGGCGCAGTGCGGCGCCAAACACCTTCCATATCGGCCCATCCTTACGCCCGCAAGTAGCGTGGCGTTAGCCGTCGGATTTCGCGTCGAACGGGCCTGGCTATCGACCGGGAGTGGGCGATTCACTGATCGAGGCGGTGCGGGTCATCCTTGCGACCGTTTGAGTCGCCGGGCACACCGCGAATCGGTCGGACTCCCGCATGGCTAAGGATGGGAGCGATACCCGTGGGGCCAGCCCGCCTTAGGCGTCCCCCGGCAGGCGGGCACTCGGCCTCACCATCCACCCGATGCTTAGGTAGGGTTCCTTCCGGGAGCGCCGCTACAGGCTCGACCTGGCGTCGCAATCACCGAGCCTCCAGCACGGTTGCGCATACGACGCATATCCGCAGCAGCTGGGCCAGCTGAGCGGCGCGCGGACCCACCTTCGAATCCGACGAGGCGCGTCTAGACTCGCAACCGATGGCGGACCCGCTCTCCTCTCTAATCCGGCCCAATCCGGGTCCCCAACTGCCCGCCTTCGAGCGCTTCGCGCCGCCGCCGCCCGAGAACGTCGTCGTGGCTGAGCTCGCCGCGCGGACCGCGCCGGGCGACGTCGTGATCGATCTCCACGGCCGCGGCGGGTGGGTTGCACGCAATGCGATCGGCGCGCTGCGGCGCGTGTATTCGTGCGAGTCGACCGCGCTGACCAGATTGCTGGCCGAGGTCGTCATGCGCCCGCCGGACCTGCGCCATTTCGACGCCGGTATCTCGACCCTCGCCACATACCCACGAGGTGACGTCGAGCTGCGCCGAGCGTTGGAGCAGCCGTTCACGTCGCGCTGTCCGACCTGCGGCCGGCCGGTCGTTGTCGAGGAGTTCATCTGGGAGCAGGATTCACCCGATCCGAGGGCCCCGACCCGAAAGGCTTTTCGCTGCTCGTTCTGCAGGCCAAACACGCAAACCGCGGACCTGCGCGTAGAGCCGGTCGACGAGCAGGACGTGGCCGCTGCTCACGAGATGGCCGACCCGGCCCCGGCTGTGGCCGCTCTGCGCGCGCGCTTCGCAGTTGCTCCGCCACCGGCGACGGCGGACGGCTTCGCGCGTGCATCCCACCAGGAAGCGCCCAATCCTTTGCCCGATGAGCTGCTCCGCCTGTACACGCCGCGGACGCTCGTTGCGCTCGAGGCAATCGTCGGCCGGCTGGACAACGACCTGCGTGCCGAGCCCGTCGACGCCGGCATGCGCCTCGGGCTTGCCCATGCATTGCTGCCGCTGAGCCGGCTCAATGGCTATCCCGGCCGCGTCGCTGCGTTACGCATCAGGCACGGCCACGTTCAGCCGCCCGGTTCCGTCGCGTGGCGCGAACGCAATCCGTGGCTGGCCTTCGAGGAGGGCGGCCGCGAGGTGCGCGCCTTCATCTCGAGAGTCGAGCAGGGGACAGGGACGTTCCAGCCCCGGCCGGGCGAGGACATGGAGGCGCTAATCGACGGAACGGCCAACGTAGTTCTGCGCACCGGGCCGGCGTCATGGGCCGGCAACGAGCCGCAGTTCTCGTCGCGCCGGCCGGTGCTCCCCGGACGTCTAGACCCGAGGTCGCGCGTTCGCCTCGTGCTGACCCAACCGCCCGTCCGCTGGAGCGTCGAGAACGCCTCGTTCGCCTACCTCGCCACATCCATCGTGCTCGGCAGGCAGGCCGGCGCGACCCTGCCGCTGGACTGGATCTTCGGGCCACCACCGCGCAACGACCGCGGCCGCGAGGCAACCGCGCTGCGGCGCTCGCTTCTCGCCGTGCGACCCGTCCTGGCCCGTGACGCGAGCGCCGTCGTCATCCTCGACCGCGGTGGCGCATCGGGGCTTGTGGCAGGCGTGCTCGGCGGAGTCGGTGCCGGCTTCCGGCTGAACTCGGCCCTCCTGGCGGAGTCGGGCAACCAGCTCAGCGGAATCCTGGAGTTCAATCTCGGGCCATCAGCGACCGAATCAGACGGCCACGCGGAGCTCGGCGACCTGCGACCGGCCGACCCCGACAAGCCCTTCGCCCTGGCCGATGTCGAGGAGGCGGTCACGCAGGTCGCGGTGAGCGTCCTCCAGGCGCGCGGCGAGCCGGCCAGCGCGGAGCGATTGCTCGGCGAGGTGCTGATCGGACTCGATCGACTTGGGCATCTGCGCCGCCTCGTCGGAACCCAGACCTTCAACGAAGCCGAAGCAGCGACCAGCGGGGACTCAAACCAAGAAGACGACACCCCCGAGTCCGACCTTGACTCCTCAGCCGACGACGCCGACACCGACGAAGATGCTGACGCCGACTTCGCACCGCCAGAGGCAGACGCAGGCAACGGAGCGGATTCTGCGGCTGCCGCCCCGCCGCCCGACTGGGCGCTGAGCTCCGTTTCAGCGACTGACCACGTCCGCCTGCTGATGGAGATCGTCATGGGCGAGCTCCGTCGGCCTGACCATCCACGCCTCCTCGAGCTCGAACCTGGGCGCTGGTGGCTGCGCGCCGAACGCGACCTCGCCCAGGCTCGGCCGCCTCTTTCTGACCGCCTGGAATGGGCGGTGTTCGGCCTGCTCTCCACGTCGCAGGGGATTGATGGGGGCCTCTTCTTCGAGCGCGTGGCGACTATGTTCAGCGGCCACGACACGCCTGACCCGGAAATGGTGCGGGCGATCCTCGACAGCTACCGTGACCCGGCGTCTGGCCAGGTCGCGCTCCGCGATCAGGATGCGCTGACCGCGCGCCACGTCGAGCACGGCGAGCTCGTCGGCCTGCTGGTCGAATATGGGCACCGGCTCGGCCTGCGCTGTCACGTATCGGACAAGGAGCGGCGCCGCGCCTACCGCGGCGGCACCGTCAACGACCTGCTCAGCGAGGACGAGCAGCGCGCCTATGTGCCACTGGTCGCCGCAGGCGACGCGACCACCCTCGAGCAGATCGATTGCATCTGGTACCTGCGTGGCAAAGCCACCTTCATGTTCGAGGTCGAATGGACCGCGATGGTCACCGATGCGCTTCTGCGCCGCGGCCCGCGCATCCCGAGCGACGAGACCATCGTTCGCTTCCTGGTCATTCCGCCCGAGCGCGCCGAGCTCGTCCGACTCAAATTGGCTCGGTCGCCACTTCTTCGGCGAGCGCTGGACGAGCAGAACTGGCATATCCTCAAGACCGATCAACTGCGTCGCCTGCACGCCCGCGAAGAGGCAGGCCTCGATCAGCTGGCGCCGGTCCTGGGCCTCGACCCGGAGATCGAACGCGAAGCCGAGCAACTCCCGCTCTTTGGCTGACGCCAGGGACCAGCGCGAAATCACGGTCCCAACCCACCTGAGTCATTGGAGGCAATTGCGTGACTGACACCGCCGTGGGGAGCCCCGTCCTCGAGCTTGCCGACAGGGTCTGGCAAGGGTTCCTCGCCCGCCAGCCGAGGTACGCGACCGTCCTCGGCGATGAGCGATACGACGACCGGCTGAGCGACCCCTCGGCCGAGGGCCGCGCGGAGGAGATTGCTGGCTTGAAGGGCTTCCTCGAGGACGCGCGGCAGATCACCACCGAGAGCCTGGGCCAGGAAGACATGATCACCCTCAACATGCTCGAGGTCGTGGCCAAGATCTGGCTCCGTCAACAGGCCCACGACGTCCACCATTTCGAGGCAATCGACCAGATGTCCGGCCCGCAGAACCTGGCTGGCGACATGTCGCGTTTCCAGCGCGTCGACACGCTCGAGCGCATGGAACGGGCGATCCACAGGCTGGAAGCCTTCCCCGGGTACCTCGCGGCGCACCGCGCCAATCTGCTCGACGGCATCGCCGCGGGCCGGACGGCGGCCGCCCCCGTGGTCGCGCGGGTGATCGAGCAGACTCGGCGGGCGGTAAGCGCTAGCGCGGACGAATCGCCTTTGATGATTGCGCACCCCGAGCTCACCGGCGAGTCGCGCGATCACCTGCGCGATGCCATCGAGCGCAATGTCCGGCCGGCACTCGCAGACCACCTTGCCGCGCTCGAGGGCTATGCGGAGTTCGCCCGCGCCGGAGAAGGCGTGTGGGCCCTGCCCGACGGCGAGGCGCTCTACGAGACGATGATCCTCGCCTCGACCACGCTCGAGGAGACGCCCAAGGCGATCCACGATTACGGGCTGGAGCAGCTCGACCTGATCCGCAAGGAGACGACAGAGATTGCGAAGGAGCTCGGATACGCCGACACGGCCGCCATGCGCGGTGCGCTGGATGTGGACAAGAGCAACTACGCCAAGAGCGGCGCGGAGATCGTCGAGCGCGCGCGCCGCCAGATCGAGGCCGCCAACGCCGTTGCCCCGCGCTATTTCGGCCGCTTGCCGATCGCGACCTGCGAGGTGCGTGCGGTCGAGCCGTATCAGGAGGCAGAGGCGCCGCCGGCGTTCTACTTCCCGCCCGCCCCGGACGGCTCACGCGGCGGCATCTACTACGTCAACACGTACCAACCGGAGAACCGCCCGCTCCACCGGCTTGCCACCACGACCTACCACGAGGCCACTCCCGGCCACCACTTCCAGATTGCGATCGAGAGCGAGCTGACCGACCTGCCCGACTTCCGACGCTTTGGCTCACGACTGACGGGTGCTGCGTACGCCGAGGGTTGGGGGCTGTACAGCGAGCGCCTGGCTGACGAGATGGGCCTCTTCGAGACGCCCTTGGAGAGGCTGGGCATGCTCGACGCGCAGGCCTGGCGGGCTGCTCGGCTGGTGGTCGATACCGGCATCCATGCCTTCCGCTGGAGCCGCGACAGGTCGGTGCAGCTGCTGCTGAGCATCGGGCTCTCGCAGCTCGAGGCGGAGACCGAGACGGACCGCTATATCACCTGGCCCGGCCAGGCGCTCGCGTACATGACCGGAATGCGCGAGATCATGGCGCTGCGCAGGCAGCTCGAGAAGCGCGATGGCGACCGTTTCGACATCGTCAGCTTCCACGATGAGATGCTCGGCCACGGCACGCTGCCACTCGCCACGCTGCGCAGCGAACTTCCCGGCTGGGTCAAGCCTCGCGAGTGAAGATCCTTCTCTTCGGCGCTACAGGCGGGATCGGAAGTCACATCCGAGAGCGTGCTCGCGCGAACCGACATGAACTGGTTCTCTTCGCGCGAGACACAGCGAAGCTGGACCCACTCCATGACGGTGAGACAGCGGTCGCCGGGGACATCGCCGACGCGGTCCGTGTCACAGGCGCCGTGGCGGGCGTCGACGCCGTGATTAGCGCGCTCGGTCCGACCTCCAATGGGGCCGACCAGGTGCCGTTGTTCGAGAATTTCGCCGGGGTGCTCGTCGACGCAATGAAGGCTCACGGCGTGCGGCGACTGGTGGCGATCTCAGGCGGCGCTGTCGGGGTCCCCGGCGAGCGCAAGCGCTTGGCGGCACGGATAGCGAGCGTAGTCGTGCGCGCGTTCGTCGGCAACGTGGTCGCAGCCAAGCAGCGCGAGTTCGACGTCATCTATGACAGCGATCTCGACTGGGTTGCTCCGCGCGCCGCACGCATCGTCGATGGGCCGCCGACGGGAAACTACAAGGTCGGCGACGCGGCGCGCGGCACCCGCGTCAATGCGGGCGACCTGGCCGATTTCATGGTCGCCGCCCTAACCGACGACAGCTACCTGCGTCAGGCTCCGCTCATCGCCAACTAAGCGATGCCCGATCTGCAGCGCTTGATCGACCAGCTCGCGGCCCAGGGCGCCTGGATCGTCGTCGTCCAGATCCTGCTGGTCATCGTGGCCGCCCTGATCGCGCTTCGGTTTGCGCACGTGGTCATCAACGCGGCCCTCAACAGGCTGTTCGCCCGCGAGGCGGCCGAGGGAACGGCGCAGGACGTGCCGCGGATCGAGGTTGAGCGTCGCCGTTACACCCTCGAGGGACTCGTCTACCGCGCCGTCCGGGTGATGATCCTGATCATCGCGTTCCTGATGACGCTGCAGGTGCTGCGCCTCGACATAGGTCCGGCGATCGCCGGGCTGGGCATCGTCGGTCTCGCCCTCAGCCTCGGCGCCCAGCACCTCGTGCGCGACTACGTTGCCGGTGCCTTCGTTCTCATCGAGAACCAGTATTCGAAAGGTGATGTCATCAACATCGCCGGCGTCACCGGCGCGGTGGAGGATGTCAGCCTCCGACGCACCACCCTGCGCGACTTCGACGGCACTGTCCACTACGTTCCTCATGGGCTGATCCAGACGGCCAGCAACCTGACGCGCACGTGGGCCGGCATCAATCTCGACCTTCCGGTTCCCTACGAGCAGGACCTCGCGCGGGTCTCGGCGGCGGTCGACGCGGCTGCCCAGTGGCTGGCCAACGAGCCAACCTGGGTGGGCGGCATTCTCGAGGCGCCGCGCGTCGTGCGTGTGGAGCACATCGCCGAGCAGGGCCTCATCGTCAAGGTCTTCGGCAGGGTCACACCACAGAGCCGCTTCGTCGCTGCCGGCGAGCTGCGACGGCTGATCGTCGAAGAGAGCGCGCGCCGGGGCGTGATCATCGGCTGGCGAGCAGTGTCGGAAGGCGAGACAGCGACCAGCTCACCCGCATCACGCCGCGGGGCGGCACTCGACGAGCGCGACGCCACCACCGCCGCCAGCGCCGATCCCGCCCATCACGCCTCCGACC
>JBPCLD010000180.1:0-3722 GCA_051003655.1 Candidatus Limnocylindrales bacterium
CGGCTGACCGATGAGCGGGATGGTGAGGCTCATTGTGTCGCGCAGCTGGAACATGCTGGTCGCAACCCCGACCGCGATGCCAGAAGAGCGCTCGGTTGCCGCGTGGGCGTCCGCGAGGCTAGTGTCCATCCGTCCGACG
The DNA here is from genome assembly GCA_051003655.1 of Candidatus Limnocylindrales bacterium. Classification (GTDB taxonomy): domain Bacteria; phylum Chloroflexota; class Limnocylindria; order Limnocylindrales; family CSP1-4; genus JALYGJ01. The sequence goes on from JBPCLD010000180.1 coordinate 140, forward strand.
CCCGCGGACATTTCTCGAATCGTGGTCTCAGCCTGCTCCATCGAGTCGAGCAACGCCGCTCGCTGGATCTCGACCGATTGCGAGAGTTCGCGAATGCGCTCCAGCGGGCGGTTGAGCGCCACGGCAACCACCGCAAAGATCGCGATTCCGATCAGCCCGTAGCCGATCAGCAGCCCACCAAGCAGCTGGATTCGGCGGGCGCGGCGCTTCGCTCGGCGAAGGGCGATCTCGTGTGACGCCGGCAGCACGAGCCGGGTGGTAACAGTGTCGTCATGCATTCCGCAGGGTCCTGCGCAGGGCAACCACGGTCAGCACAAGAAGGACCAGCGCGATGCCTGCCAGCGCGGACATCTCCCACCACGCATTCGTGTCGCCACGCAGCATGAGGTCCTGGAGCAGGCGAATGCCGTGAGTCACCGGCAGAGCGTAAGCGGCGTACTGAACTCCCTCTCGGAACTCGTTAATCGGCAGCACGAAGCCGCTGAAGAATACCGACGCCAGCAGCAGCAGCAAGGCCAGCTGGACGGCGTGGCGCTCAGAGTCAGCGATGACCGAGATGAGCAGGCCGATGCCCAGGCTGGCCAGCACGACCAGCGCAATCACCCCCGCCACCAGCCATGGACTTCCCAGCAGCGGCACGCCGAGCACGAGGATGAGGAGGAGGCTGGTGATGACCGCGATGACGGCACTGACCAGGCCAAGCCCGATGTACTTCCCGACTACGAGCTCGAGCGAATTGACCGGCGAGATCCGGAACAGCTCCATCGCGCCGCTGAGCCGCTCGCGCACGAACGACAAGGCGGTGAGCGTCACGGCCATGTGCTGGAGCATCAGCGCAAACGCCGCCGGCGCGGCGAACGAGACAACGTTGGGCGAGCTCGGCGCGATGTTTGTGATCGTCGCCACGGCAGGCTTGGCGACGACTTCGGGCGGGATCTGGCTGAGCTGACCGTTCGTGAGGGGGACGGCATAGCCCTGTCCTTCAGTGACGGCCTGCTTGATGATCTCTTCGTTGACCCGCTGGGTCACGACGGTGGCGAGGAAATCGGCGTAGGCCGACGCCACCGGGTCGATCTCGTTCAGGTAGATCTGAATCTCGGCCTGCTGGCCCGCTCGGAATCGATCGGCTGCATCTTCGGGAGCGATCACGAGGAGATCGATCTCGTTGGCAGCCAATGCCCGCTGCGCAGCAGTGGCATCCGTGGCTACCTCCCGGATGTGCAGCGCGGCTCCGGCGATCGATTCGTAGAACGCGACGTCCCGCGGCAGCGGCAGGTCGCCCGGCACCACGATCACGGTCTCGAGCGGGCGATGTACGCCGGTGTAGCCCAGGCCGAAGACGGCCATGATCAGGAACGGTCCGAGAACCAGGCTGAAGAAGGCGCCCGGCCGCCGGCGCACCTGGATAATCTCCTTGCGCACTTGGCCCAGGATGCGGATGAACGATTTGAACGGGCCGACGATGAGGTCCCTCATCGTGGCCTCGCCACGGCCTGGACAATCTGGCCGGTGGGAGCGCCTCCGGTCTGCCTGCGCTCGGCGTGGGCGGTGACCAGCGCCGCGAAGACCTCGTCGAATGTCGGCCGGTATTCCCGGCTGGACTCGACCGTGCCCCCGATCTTCTCGATCGCGTCGTTGACCTGCGGCGTTGCCACTCCAGCGTCGGCGGCGACGAAGAGGAGTTGGCGCGGACCCTGCTGGCGAACTGAGATCACGCCCTCTATCGGTGGCAGGGCGGCGGCATCAATGGGCGCGCTGGTCGCCACCTCGATGACCTCGCCGCCGAGGGCCTGCTTGCGCATGTCCTGGGGGGTTGCGTACGCGATCAGGTTGCCCTCTGAGATCAGTGCAACCGCGTCGCAGTACTCGGCCTCGCTGACGTACTGGGTGGTGACGATGACGGTCACTCCCGTGCGTCGCAGCCGGTTGAACTCCTGCCAGACCTGGGTCCGCAGGAGCGGATCGATCCCCGCCGTCGGCTCATCGAGGATCAGCACGCTGGGCGCGTGGACGAGGGCGCAGGCAAGCTCCAGGCGGCGCTGCATTCCCCCAGACAGTGCCGACGCGCGACGGTTTCGAGCCTCGGTAAGGGCGACCAGCTCGAGCACCTCGGCGACTCGCCGTCCGCGGCGCCACGGCGGCATGCCGTACAGCGAGGCCATGAAATCGACGTTCTCGTGGGCGGTCAGATCCGGGTACAGCACGAACAGCTGTGGCATGTAGCCGATCTGTTCGCGCGTTCGGCGACGAAAGCGGCGCGGGTCCTCGCCGAGCACCCTGATGACGCCGGTGTCGGACGCGAGTGATCCGGTGATCAGGCGGATGGTCGTCGTCTTACCGGCTCCGCTCGGCCCAATCACCCCGATGATCCCGCCCTGGGGCACGGCGAGGGAAATGTCCTCGACGGCTACAACTTCGCCGAACTTTTTACTGACTTGCTCCAACCCGACCACGATGGGTCGACCGCGCCGCCCGCGGTCAGAGCTATGGACTCGCTCGGCGGCCCGGGAGGGAGGTTGGGTTAGAGCCTGATCGGGTGGCTCCGCGGGGGGCGGGGGTAGGTGAACGAGCGCGACGGGACCGTCGGTCGGAGCTCGGCGGCGACCCTGATCCTGCCCGGTACGGGAGCGAAATTTGCACCTGCTGCAACAAAACCGCAGGCTAATCGGCCTATTTGATCGGTTGGTGAGTGGGTTCTGAGCAATTTGCGGCTCGCTCGTGCACTGCGTGCAAATCGGGTAGGCCGCGGACCAGATCATCGGAAGCGTCATCAGCGGCGCACACACAGTCAGGCGCTCGTCCCAACTGGGGAAATGTGCGCTCTCGCCCCCACTGAAAGACAATCTCCTTACGTGTATCGAGGACAACCGCCGCGCGCCAGGTCTAAGAACGGCTACCGGCAGCGCAATTCCAACCTGGGTCGGCTGGCGCTGGCGCGTGTTCGCGCGCGCCCGAAGAAGCGCGGCCGCATCGGCCTCTATATCAGCACGATCCTTCTGTCCCTTGTCGGCGTCCTCATGCTGGGAGTGGTCGTAGCCGTCGCTGGGACCGCTACGGCGTTTGCATTTCTCGACCGCATGGAAGATGAGCTGCCCGAGGTGTCCGGCTTCGAGGAGCTCGACTTCGCTGAGCCATCCGTTGTCTACGACCGCACGGGCACGATCGAGCTGGCGCGCTTCCAGGTGGAGCGCCGCCGGGTAGTCGACTTCGAGGCAATTCCGAAGGTCCTGCTCGACTCCACCATCGCCGTCGAGGACAGGACCTTCTGGGACAACGAGGGCTATGACTCGAATGCGATCGCCGTCGCGATCCTGGAGAACATCACTGGCGCCCGCGAACGCGGTGCCTCGACGATCACCCAGCAGCTTGTGCGCGCGCGTCTGCTGCCGGAGGACGTGGTCGAGGGCGACCAATGGGTGCGCAAGATCAAGGAGATCCTGCAGGCGCGCAACCTGACCCGCGCCAATCCCGGCGACGAGGGCAAGCAGCGCATCCTGACCGCCTACCTCAACCAGATCTATTACGGGCACAACGCATACGGGATCGCCGCTGCGTCCGAGGTCTACTTCGGCATCAACGACCT
>JBPCLD010000181.1:0-3931 GCA_051003655.1 Candidatus Limnocylindrales bacterium
ATCGATGCGTCCGTCAAGCTGGCCAAGGTCGCGACGCGACGGCCGTTGATCGTGGCGTTCCGCGGCGGGTTCCACGGCCGAACCCACCTCACGATGGCGCTCACCAGCTCCGGAGTGCGCATCCGCGGCCATTTCCAGCCACTCCCCGGCGGTGTCCACTTCGTTCCCTTCCCTGATCCCCTGCGGGTGGGCGGCGGCTCTGCGGACGCGGCGGTCGACGTCACGATGGCGGCAATCGAAGAGCTGTTCGCGACGCTGGCCTATCCCGACGACGTGGCCGCGTTCATCGTCGAGCCGATCCTGGGCGAGGGCGGTTACGTCGTTCCGAGCGACACCTTCCTGCCCCGCCTTCGCGAGCTGGCCGACAAGCACGGCATCCTGCTCATTGCCGACGAGATCCAGACCGGCTACGGCCGGACGGGCCGCTTCTTCGCCTCCGAGTGGACTGGCGCCGTGCCCGACATTGTCGTGATTGCCAAGGGGATCGCGTCCGGGCTGCCTCTGTCGGGGATCATGGCCAGGCGTTCGTTGCTTCACGCGTTCCAACCCGGCACGCACGGCGGCACGTACGGCGGCAACGCTGTCGCGTGCGCTGCCGCGCTTGCGACGCTCGACGTCTTCGACGACGAGGACCTCGTGGCAAACGCTGGGCATCAGGGGCAACGCCTCCTCGCCGGCCTCGTTCGGGCCACGGAAGGACAGCCCAACATCGCCGAGGTCCGTGGCCGCGGGCTGATGGTCGCCATCGAGTTCGCCGACGCGGGGACACTCAAGCCTCGACCCGATCTGGCCAAGAAGCTGCTGGCAGCGACGCTCGAGCGTCACCTCATGCTGCTCTCCTGCGGGACCTGGGCTCAGGCCGTGCGGATCATTCCGCCGCTCAACACCACCGACGCCGAGATCGAGCAGGCGATCGAGATCATCGGGGAGTCGCTCGCCTCATTCTCTTGAGGAGCGTGGCCCCCAGGGTGTTGCCCACTGGCTCTGAGTACGTTGGCGTGATCAATTTGCACCTAGCCACGTGGCCTCGAGGGTGCCGCCCACTGGTTCTGAGTACGATCGCGTGATCAAGGGTCGATGTTGTTCACCCGTTGAGGATCTCGTACCACTTCCGCTCTGCATCGGGGTTATAGGGCCAGGCGCACTTGTGCTGGTGAGGGCAACAGCCGAATGGGAACCCGGGGCCAAGCGCCAAGCCGATTCGGATCACCCGTATCGTGCTCATGCCCGGCGTGCGGCCGCGCTCGAAACGCGACACCAAGCTCTGGCTAACCCCTGACCTGGCGGCAACCTGGCGCTGCGTGAGCCCCGCTTTCCTACGGCCATGCCGGAACCTTGCGCCGATCAGGACCATTTCAGGCGTCGGTGTGTCGTGAACTCGTGGATGTTCCAAGCGGTAGGCCCGCTCGTAGATTGACGTCATCGACCTATGAAAGCCGCCGGGCCTTATCGGCGGCTTACTCCGCGGTTACTGCCGACTGCCCGACCAATCAACGCGTGGTATCGCCTCGTTCTGATCACGCGAACGTACTCAGGCTGAGCAGGAGGGCCGGCGCGCCATGAGGAAGTGGTGCAGCCACACGTCTTCTGATCACGCGAATGTACTCAAACGGAGAGGACGGGCGGCGACGACGGCCGGTGGCGGCGGTGTCCGCAAAGGAGCGGTCCAGCCACACGTCTTCTGATCACGCGAATGTACTCAGTCGGAGAGGGACGGCCGGCGCGCCATGAGGAAGTGGTCTAGCCATACGTCCTCTGATCACGCGAACGTACTCAGACGGAGAGGGACGGCCGGCTACGGCGGGAAGGGTGATCAGGCGGTGAGCTCGGCGGCAAAGTCGCGGAAGGTCGAGATGTAGCGATCGAGCTCGGCGTCGGTGTGCTGGACTGACAGCGTCCATTGGTCGTCGGGGCCTGGTGGCAGGAGCACGCCGCGGTTGACCAGGTAGAAGAACGACGCGGCCCACAGCTCCGAATCGAGCCCGATGAAGTCGCGGTAGTTGGTCACCCGCGATGGAGTGAACATCACGCAGCCCTTCGGGCCAACGTTGATCGCGTAGCCGGGCAGGCCGAACTCGTCGATGACCGCCTGGCAGCCGGCGGTGAGTCGGTCGCCGATCGCCTGCAGCCTGGGATACACGTCGCGGGTCAGGATCTGGGTCAGAACCACGACTCCGGCGGCCATCGAGAGCGGATTGCCGTTGAAGGTGCCGAGATGCGCGACGCGGGTGGCGCCGCCGGGAATCGTGGAGATGGAAAGTCCCGTGCCCTGTTCGGTGGATCTGTCGGGGAGGCGCTCGATCGCGCCCATGATGTCCCCGCGGCCCCCGAACGCGCCGACCGGCACGCCGCCCCCGATGCTCTTGGCGAGGCAGAACAGGTCGGGCTTGATCCCGAACCACTCGGTCGCGCCGCCGTAGGCGAGGACGACACCGGTCTTGACCTCGTCAAAGATCAGCACGGCGCCGTGGGCTGTGGCCAGCTCGCGGACGCGCTCCAGGAAGCCGGGGAGGGGCGGGACCACGCCGATATTAAACTGGACCGGCTCGATGATGATCGCGGCGATCTCGCCGGAATGGTGGGAGAGGATCTGCTCGAGCGCCTCGGCGTTGTTGTACGGCGCGACGACCGTTTCCTGGACCCGGGAGCGCGGCAGCCCGGCCGAGGCCGGCACTGTGTTCGGCGCGGACGCGTCCCCGATCAACTCACGCGGCGGCTGGATCGAGACCAGCACATCGTCGTGGTGGCCGTGATAGCCGCCCTCGAACTTCACGATCTTCTCGCGGCCGGTGAATCCTCGGGCGACGCGGATCGCGTCCATCGTCGCCTCGGTCCCCGAGTTCGAGAACCGAACCATGTCGCAACCGAAGCGGCGCTTGATCTCCTCGGCCAGGATGATGCTGTCCTCGACCGGGAACGTGTAGCACGTGCCATTGGCGACGCGGCGCGCCAGCACCTCCGCGAACGCCGGATGTGAATGTCCGGCGGCAAGCACGCCGAACGCCATGTCGAAATCGATGTACTCGTTTCCGTCGGCATCCCAGATGCGTGAGCCGCGCGCATCGGTCATGAACAGCGGATACGGGTCGTACGACTGGAACGAGCTGGCGACGCCGAGCGGCAGCGACTGCCGGGCGCGCTCGTGCAGCGCGGCGCTCTTCGGCGATCGGGCGCGGTACTCGGCCTCCTCACGATCCCCAATTCGCTTGATGCGGTCCCGGTCGATGGTCGTCAACTCGGCAGTGCTGGTCATGTCGGTCGATGCCTCCCGGGTTCCATTTCCACCATCGCATGGTGGATGCCGTAGTGGTCGAGCAGAGCTAGATACGGATCAGGGTCGAGCGCCTCAGGTCCCAGGACGCCCGCGCCCGACCAGGCGCCGGTCGCCAACAGCTCCATGGCGATGACGGGGTTGAAGCCCGTCTGCCAAGCGACCGCGCCGAGCCCGGCGCTTCGCCAAATTTCCTGCGCGTCGGTGGTCTGATACAGGTAGACCTCACGTGGCGAACTTTCGTGCGTGCCTATCACCCACGTTCCGACGATCGCCCGCCCCGTCATCTGGTCGCCGAGTCGCGCCGGGTCGGGCGTGATCGCGGCGAGCACGTCGCGCGGCGAGACCTCGACCCCCTTGACCGTCACTCGGTCGGTGCGGTCCATGCCCAGCGCGTGGATGGTCTTCAGCTTGTCGATGAAGTCGGTTCCGAGTGCGTACTTGAACGTCACGCGGCGCGCGGGCAGCCAGCGTGGCACGAGCAGGACCTCCTCGTGCTCGACGTTGACGCACTCGACCTCGCCGATCCCATCAGGAAAGGGAAACATCTCGGGTGCGCTGAACGGCTCGGTGGTCCGCCACTCCCCCGAGTCCCAGATGATGGGCGGGTTGAGACACTCTTCGATCGTGGTCCAGATGGAGAACACCGGCGCGAAGGCA
>JBPCLD010000182.1:0-4856 GCA_051003655.1 Candidatus Limnocylindrales bacterium
GCCCGGTGATCTCCACCCGACGGTCGTCGAGATCCGCCGGGGCGGGCGCGACCGACCATTCCGACTCGCGGACTCCCGCCGTTTCGGGCAGGAAGTCGAGCCTCTCGCCAGCCGCCATCCGCGCCGCGCGTTCGCGCCGCGCGGCGAGGATCTCCTGTCTGCGTGGCTCGAACTCGTTGCGGAGCCGGGCCAGGAACTCGAGCGCGTCGGGTGTCAGGACACGCTCGATGCCGGGGACGGCCGGACCCAGGACCTGCGCTCCCATTTGGCCCATCAGGCGGCGAGCATAGAGCGAACACGTTCGATCGATGGTTTCGCGCCGAGACCCTCGTACCTCTCGGCCGCCGAACGGAGCAGGTCGGTGCGGCGCGGGTCGTCCACCAGCGTCGCCAGCAACTCCTGCGTCTGCGCGATCTCAAACGGGATGGCCAAGTCAACGAAACCAGCAACGGAAGATTCGAGAAGGCTGCGGGCGCGATCCAGATCGCCGTCCGCGATCGCCAGTCTGGCGTCGATCCTGTCGGCCGTGGGTCCCAGGATCGCCAAAGCCGGTGTCAGTTCGCGAGCAGCCGGCAGGAACCGTTCTACGTCCGCCCTCCGTCCGAGGTCGAACAGCGTCTCGATGAAGATCTCGAAGCCGTCCGGGTAGACCGCCCTGTCCGGGTCGGCGCCCATGCTGTCAGCGATCGCGGTCGCGATGTCGCGACGGCCCGACAGCAAGGCATACCGGGCGATGAGCGCACGGTCGTACAGCGTGTCGCGAGCGGCTGCGCCTTCATCGATGGGAACGAGCTCAGCGGCACGCCCGGCTTCGCCGCGTCTGATGAGCACTATCGCGCCCAGTGGCCCGCCGCCGCGGACGTTGGGGCAGTTGACGTCACCCTCGTCTGCGGCCGCTGTTGCGTGCCACGGCAGCACGTCGACGACTCGGTCCCAGTCGCCGACCATCTCGGCCGCCACCATCACATAGAAGGTCGCATGCATGCGCTCGTGGGCACTCAGCTCCGAGCTGAGCTCGGCAGCCTTCTCGGCAGCCTCGAGCGCTTCCGCATACCGGCCCGCCTCTGCGCGCGATCCGGCCGCCGCGCTTATGGCGTCCACCTTCTCGCGGCGCGAGGGAAGGCGTTCGACGATTGCCATCAGCTGATCGTTCACCGCGCGATAGGCGGCTATATCACGCGCGTGCCAGTGGAGGACCTCTAGCACATGGTAGGCCCGGTGGATTAGCACCGAATCGTCCATCCGCTGGGCGAGCGCCAACCCTTCCTCGGCCAGGGCAACGTAACGGGGGATCGCGCTTCGTTCCGTGCCAGAGAGGGGCGTCTTGCTGCTGCTCCGCGGTCGGTAGTCACCCAGGGCGGCGGCAGAGATCATCAGCTCGGCGCGCAATCGTTCGCTGACGTCGCGCTTGAGGCTCTCCTGCACGAGCTCGCGGGTCTGCCGATGAGGTGGCTCCGCTTTGAACGCGCCCCAGCGTCGGGCCGTGGCGGCCAGCTTCGACGCGATCCGCCCGATAGCCTCGGCGCCGTCGTCAGTGGCCCGAAATGAGTCGACCGCCTGTAGGTAGAACGCAGCAGCCTCATCCATGTGGAATAGGGCCTCGTGGTCGTCCCCGCTTGCTTCCTGGGCCCGCGCTCTCTCACCGTCGTTCGCTGCCAGCACGAGGGCCTGCTCGTGCAACGCAACCGCCCTATCGACTGCAAACCGCCGCAGCGCCGCGGCGCCTGAGCTGAGGAGCGCTTCGAACGCCCGCTGTCGAACCACCTCCCGCTCGGCGGGCTCAGTAGCCCAGGCCAGGTCGGCGTCCTCGCCCGCCGCTGCGGCCGCGTAGTGGTAGGCGAGGAGCTCGCCGAACTCCTCGAGCCGGTCTGCGGCGAGTTCCTCGAGCCATCGGCCGGTTTCGGCGTGAGCCCGCGCTCGACGAGCCTTGGGCACGCTCGTATATGCGACGTCGCGGATCAGGACGTGGCGGAAGATGTATTCCGGCTGACCCTCGATCGTCGAGCTTGGGCGCGCCGAGACCAGTCCGCGACGCTCGAGTGCGCGGAGCACGTCTACCGGGTCGCTCCCGTCGACAGCCGCCCCCAACGAGCCGGGCCAGAAGATGCGGCCGACGACCGCGGCCTGCTGGAGAAGGGTCTTCTCGGCGGCCGGAAGGGCGTCGATACGCGCCGCGAGCAGGGCATGAATGGTGTCCGGCAGGCGCACGGTCTGGGCCAGCTCTGTTGCCTGCCAGCGGCCCTCATGGCGGACCAGCGCCCCCTCGTCGATCAGCCTTTGGAGGATCTCCTCGAGGAAAAAAGGGTTTCCGTCGGCTTTCTGGCGAACGTCCATGAGCAGGGCCTTGAGTGGGTCGCTGTCGCCCAGTAGCTCGGTCACCAGCCGCTCGCTCTGGCCCTCGGTCAGGGGTCGCAGCGCTACCAGCGTGATGTCGCCGCCAGATGCGAAGCCAGAGTGCGACTCGAGAAACTCGGGTCGTGCCGTGCCGAGAACCATGAGCTGCCCGCTTGATCGTGTGGCGAGGGATTCGATCATGCCGACCATTCGCTCGTCGGCCCAGTGCAGGTCTTCGAGAATGATCACCGTGGGCTTGCTCGCCGCAAGACCGGTCAGGAATCGCGGCCACGCCCGAGCCATCTCCTCCCCGACGCCCTCAGGCTCGATCTGGTCGAGCGGATTACCGGCGACCGGGAGGTTTGCGCTGGTGGCGAGCGCGTGGAACGTCTCGTCCAGCTCGTTCTGGCGCACGCCGAGAGGCTCCAGGAGGGTGGTGACGGTTCGGCGCAGCTTCTCCACGGCCCTGTCGGCCGGCTCGTCGAGCGAGATGCCGCACGCAGCGCGGAGGATCTCCCCGAGCGCCCAGAACGTGATGCCGTGCCCGGCCGCCAGGCATCGGCCGCGGAGCACCACGAGGTCCTCGTGGCGCTCGTTGGCCGCGCCGACGAACTCGCGCAGCATCCGGCTCTTGCCGATACCGGCGGAACCGCTGACGACGACAAGCCCGGGCTGCTCGGTCTCCATCGCCTCGTCCAGCAGCCCGAGCAGCGTGTCGAGCTCCCTCTCGCGCCCGACCATCGGCGCCTGGAATCGCACACCGCGGCTCTCGTCGCCCGTTCGGGGGCCAAGCCTCCTCGCCATCACTGGGTCGCGCTTTCCCTTGACCGGCAGCGAGATCGGCTCACCGAACGCGAAGACGTTTCGCGCCGCGGTCCACGTCCGTTCGCCGACGAGAATCGAGCCCGGCTCGGCTGCCTCCTGGCGACGGGACGCGACGTTGACCGGGTCGCCCGAGACGAGGAACTGTCCACCCGCGCGGGCGCCGACCGGCGCGAGCACTTCGCCCGTGTTCACGCCGATCCGCACCTGGACGCGAACGCCGTGCCGCGCTTCGAAGTCGTCGTTGAGCCGCTCGATCTGGGCGAGCATCTCGGTCGCCGCATGCAGGGCGCGGACCGCGTCGTCCTCCCGCGCGGTCGGAACGCCGAAGACGGCCAGGATGGCGTCGCCGATGTACTTCTCGACCGTCCCGGCCCACTGCTCGATCACCCGGGACATCGCAGCGAAATATTCCTGTAGCAGGGCGCGAAGGCGCTCCGGGTCGAGCTGTTCGCCGAGGTCGGTCGAGCCGATTACGTCGGCGAAGAGGATCGTGGCGACCTTCCGCTCCTCAGCGGAAGCGGCGGCCGCTCCAGGCCCGAGGGCCATCCCACAACTTGCGCAGAAACGCGCTCCCTGTGCGACCGCCGCGCCACAGTTCGGACACGGCGTATCGGTGGTCACCAGCCTCCGGCCTCACGCAGCAGGCGATGCAGGATCCGCGCCGTGACAGCCTGGCGGTATTCCGCGGTCGAGCGGACGTCATCGATCGGATGGATTTCACTGGCCACCGTGGCCGCGGCGTGGTCCGCAGTCTCCCTGCGCGGCGCCGCGCCTTCCAGGACGCGTTCCGTCTCCATGGCCCGGATCGGTGTTGCCGCCACGGATCCGAGCGCCAGTCTGACATCGCGCCAAACGCCGGCATCCTCACGCCACGAGAGGCCCATGACCACCTTGGAGATTGCCTGGGCGCGGCGCGTCCCGACCTTTCGGAAGCGGACCTGGCGGCCACGTGGGAGGGGAATCGCAACCCGCACAACCAGCTCGTCGGGGCGGCGCGCGGTCTCGCGGTATGCAGTCCAGAAGTCAGCGGCTCGGACGGCTCGCTCGCCGCCGACGCTGCCGAGGATGATTCGTGCGTCGGTTGCCAGCAGCACCGGCAACGTGTCTCCCGCCGGCGACGCGTTGACGATGTTGCCGCCCAAAGTGCCGCGGTTCTGGATCTGGGCGGCGCCGATGGTCGCGGCCGCGTCGACCAGCGCGGGCAGATGCTGACGGCACAGCTCAGAGCCACGAATGTCGGTGTACGTCGTCAGCGCACCCAGGACGAGCCAGCCATTGTCGAGCTTGATGCCGCGCAGCTCGTCCAGTCGCCACAGGTCGAGGACGCGCTCGGGTGGAGGCGCCAGCTCGCCGGCGATCTGAACCATCAGGTCCGTCCCGCCGGCGATGGGCCGCCAGCCCTCACCACGGGCGAGCAATTCAAAGGCCTGGGCCAGGCTGGTTGGCGACTCCACGGGTGGCTCAGCAGGCACATGCGCTCGATGTGCGCGTTTTCAATGATCGCCCTGGGCTGCCGCCACGGCGATGGCCTCGATGATCTTGGTGTACCCGGTGCAGCGGCAAAGGTTGCCGGCGATCGCCTCGCGGATGTCCTCGTCGACTGGTTGGCTGCCATGATCGATGTAGGCGCGCGCCGCCATGAGCATTCCCGGTGTGCAGATGCCGCACTGGGCGCCGCCGCGTTCGAGGAACGCCTG
>JBPCLD010000183.1:0-8200 GCA_051003655.1 Candidatus Limnocylindrales bacterium
GAGAGCGGCTGCATCATGAACGGCGGAGCCGCCCAGGTGGGCAGGCCCGGGGTGACCACGGCGATCCGCTCCTGCACGAGCTGCCTTGCGAGCAGGAGATCCATGCCCGGCTCGAAGATGAGCTCGATCGAGGAGAGCTGCGAGACAGACTGGGAACGCAGCACGGCCAGACCCTCGATGCCCGCCAGGGACTGCTCGAGCGGGACGGTCACCAGCGCCTCGGTCTCGGCCGCCGACAGTCCAAGGGTGATGGTCTGGATCTCGACCCTTGGCGGCGCGAACTCGGGGAAGACATCGACCGGCATGCCCTGGACCTGGCCGAGCCCGAAGAGCATCATCGCCGAGGCTCCGGCGACCACCAGGAAACGGAAGCGCAGGCTGAAGGCGATGATGCGACGGATCATCGACGGATGTCCGGGGACATGCGGAGGGCGATGATCTCGCTCAATGTCCGCCGCCGACTCCGTGCTCGACTCCGAGCAACTCCGCGGCGCCGACGATCACGACCAGCGCATTGGCCGGCGGTCCGCTGCTGAGGATGGCCCGGTCGCCATCGATGTTCTCGACGGTGATCGACTGGCGAACGAAGTTGAGGCCATCCACGTTCTGGTAGGCCCAGGCCGTCCCGTCTGCTTCATAGACCACGGCGGCATAGGGGATGACGGTTCGAGATACTCCGGCGAGTAAGGTGGCTTGGACCGATGCGGTCCGGATGCCCAGCCTTTCGGCCGCCCTGGCGGAGAGCGTCACGCGGTCGTTGGCACCATCGACTCCCTCTTCGACTACCACCGCCGGCTCTTCCTGATTGTGCTCCGGTGCCCCCGACGGCGGCGAGCAACCAGCGAGCGACAGCATGATGAGCAATGATGCCGCGAGCGCTCGTAGGTGCTCGCCATGCATGCGCGGAGCCTCTTGGCTGTCCGACGTGCCGGGTCAGGCCGGGCTTAGCCCGGGCTGGTCGGCAACCAGCTGTTCGACGGTCTCCTGCTCGGAGCTGGGTCCTAAGCGCAGGTAGACGGCGGGCACGAAGGTCAGCGTGAGCACCGTCGAGCTGAACAGGCCGCCGATGATGACGGCGGCCATGGGACGAACAATCTCCAAGCCCGCGATGTCACCGAGGACGAGCATTGGCAGGAAGGCCGCGGCCGTGGCCAGTGCAGTCACGAGGACCGGCAGCAGCCGCTCCTGGGCGCCGCGCACGACCACGTCCGCGTCCGGCGTCGAGCCATGGGCTTGCTCGGTACGGCGCAGGTGGTCGATGAGCGTGATCGACTGGCGCGCGGCCAAGGCCAGGACGGCGAAGAACCCGGCGAAGAGGCCGAGGGAAACCGTCCCGCCGGTGGCCAGAAGACCAGCCGCGCCGCCGATCAGGGCAGTGGGCAGGATGATGACGACGAAGGCGGCCAGGCGCCAGCTGTTGAAGGCCGCCTGAAGGACGAGCAGGATGCCGAACGTGACGGCTGCGATGAGCGCCAGGAGGCGGGTAATGGCAGCCTCGCGCGGTGCCGCGCCGCCCGTCACTGACACGTGGTACTCGAGCGGGAACTCCAGTTGGCCGATCCGTGTCTGCACGTCGGCAAGGACAGTGTCGAGGCCGCGACCGTCGATGGTGGCGCCCACGTCCACATAGCGGAAGACCGACTCACGCTGGATCACGCTGGGCGTCCCGACGACGCTTACGGTGGCAAGATCCCCGAGGCGGACCAGGGTGCCGGACGGCGTGTCGATGAGCAGGTCACCCACGCTGGCCAGGTCCTGGCGGATCTCTGGCACCCCCCAGACCACCACCTCGAAGACCTTCTGCTCCTCGAAGAGACTGCCGACCTCGATGCCCGAGAGGAGCGTGGTGGCGGCCCTCCGCACGTCGCCGGCCTGGAGGCCGTGAAGTTCTGCGGCGGGCAGGTCAACTTCGACCCGGATGGTAGGCTCAGTCACGGCCAGCGAGACGTTCTCGTCACGCAGGCCGTCGATGCCCGTCAGCGCCTCGCGCACCTCCTCGGCCTTGGCGGTCAGGATCGCCAGGTCCTGTCCATAGACCCGAATGACGACGTCGTCCTCAACGCCGCCCAGCACCGCGGCGATCCGATCGGATGGATAGGTCATCACAGCCGCCTCGATCTCTGGATCGGCGTGGACAACCTCGTCCATCGCCGCTGCCGTAGCGTGGTAGTCGGCCGCGGGATCGATATTCGCCCAGGTCTCGCCCGAGTTGATGGCCACCACCTGGTCGGAGGTCACGGCGCGGCCCACCGTGCCGCCGACGTTGCGGATACCGGGGATGGCCCGTAGCCGCGTGGCGAGATCAGCCGCGAGGCGGCTCATCTCTGGGTGAGATGTGCCCGGGGCAGCCTCCCAGCGCACAAGCAGGTCGCGCTCCCGGAACGACGGCACGAGCGACCCGCCGATCTGCGGCGCGGCCGTGATCGCCGTGAGGGTAACAACAACAACGGTGAGCAGCCCTACCGCCACCAGCCCGGTACGGGTCCTGGCGATGAACCGCTTCAGCAGGGACCCGTAGCTGCTCTGGAAGCGACGAATGAAGCCCGCCTCGCGCCTCCCGGCCGAAGAGCCCGATAGCAGCACCGAGGCCAGCGCGGGCGTGACCGTCACGGCGATGATCATCGATGCCAGGATCGCCACGAGGTACGCAGCCGCGACGTGGGGGGTGAAGGCACCAGCTGCGCCGGGGATGAAGAAGACCGGCAAGATGGCCAGGGCGATGATGGCGGTGGCGTAGGCGAGGGCGCCGCGACCCTTGATCGCCGACTCGCGGACGACGGCCGATATGGCAGCCCCGCCGTCCACGTCCGAGGGCGGGCGTGGTCGGCGGACGATCTCGTCTACGCCAACGATGGCATCGTCGATGACCACGGCCACCCCGAGGACGATGCCCGCCACGAGCATCGCGTTCACGGTCGCGCCAGCGACGTAAATCACCACAGCCGCCGCTGTCAGCGAGACGATGATGGAAACCAGGCACACGAGCGCCGCCCGCCAGTAGAAACCGATCGTGAGCAGGACGAGGCCGACGAGCATCAGGCCGATGAGGATGGCGACGGCCAGGTTCTGGACGGCGCTCTCGATGAACGAGGCCGGGCGGTACAACTGCGTGTCGATTCGGATTCCGGCGAGCCCGGGGCCGAGTGCCTGGAGCGCATCCTCGACGCTCCGCGTCACGGCGACGGAATCCGCACCCGGGAACTTCTCGATCACGAGCAGCAGGCCAGTCCCGTCCTGGACGAGGGCGTCGCCGATCAGCGGCTGGTGGTCCTCCACCACTCGCGCGACCTGGCCCAGCGTGAGCGTGCGTCTCTCACCGCCCTCGCTCCCCTCGGTCACGAAGGTCACGCGTGCCAGGTCGTCGGACGTCCGGATGGGCGACACATGTTGGACGCCGAGGCGCTGGTTGGGTGTGTCGATGAAGCCGCCCGTACCGGGTGTACTGGCATCCAGGAAGGTCAGGGGCGAGAACCACAGCGCGTTGCCCGTGGTCTCGATGATCTCGTCGAGCGTCACGCCGTTAGCACTCAGCTGCTGCGGATCGACCTGGACCTGCAGCTGCCGCTCGCGCTGTCCCCAGACGGCCACATTCGCCACCCCGGCCACGCCCATCAGCCGCGGCCGGATGGTCCAGCGGGCGAGGACGGACATGTCGATGAGCGATACGTCATCCGAGGAGAGGGCAACCATCATCAGCCGGTTGTTGGAGGCCAGCGGCTGGAGCATGGTCGGCGGCTTCGAGACATTCGGCAGCGCATGTGCCTGGGTGAGCCGCTCCGCCACCATCTGGCGGGCGCGGAAGACGTCCGTCCCCGGTTCGAAAATCAGGACGATCGATGACAGGCCGGCCAAAGAGTCGGAACGGATGACGTCAAGCCACGCGACGCCGGCCAGCAGATCTGCCTCGAGGGGCACGGTGATGAGCTGCTCAACTTCCTCCGCTGAAAGGCCTAGCGCCTCGGTCTGGACCTCGACATAGGAAGGCGTGAACTCGGGCAGCACGTCCACCGACGCCTTCGGGAGCTGAAGGATCCCGAAGACCATCATCACGCCGGCGATGCCCAGGACGAGATAGCGGAACCTCAGGCTCCAGCCGGCGATGGCGCTGATCATCGCGCCAACCACTCGAGCCGATCGCCGGCCTCGCAGCCGGTCAAAGGCGACGAGGCCTCAATTTCGACCCCGACGACCTTCGTCATCGGGCTCCTGATCTGCGGACATTGGAAAGTGGTCTCCTGGACATGCCGCATGCGGCATCGAGCAGATCGGACAGGGAGAGTTCGGCCAAGGATGCGGCTTCCGATCAGCCGCGCGCCATACTCAATCTGCGCCAAATCGAGTGGTCCCGTCTAACGGCTACTTCGGCAGTCTACCTTCTTTGATCTCCCCGCAGACACCGCGCCATCTCGCGGACGCACTCGATCTCTGTCTGACCGACCGCGGTCCACTCGCGGCTCCCCGGCCCATGACGGCCTTCTCTGAGGTATCGAAGGCGTATTGCTCCCACTGCCCGCCGTGGCGTTGCCCTGGGCGTCCCACGAACCAGCCAGGCGGTGTGGCAGCATGGACGGCGGCCCAAGCCGCCTCTAGGTCGGAATTCACCATGCCTTCTACAGCATGGGGCCACCGGCGTGTGAAAGAGCCCCCTGCCGCTGGGTCGATTGTGTTCATCATTTGCGACTCCTTGGGCGAGAGCCGCGGTTGGGTTTGGGGCCCGCCGCGGTTCGCCGTTTCTGGCGACCGCTCAGGCGGCCTCGGTGTCGGTAGCGGCGCGTCGCCGTTTGCGGGAGGATTTGTAGGCGAGGGCCGCCATGTGGGCACGTCGAGCGGCCAGAGCTCGGCGCTCCCGCTCGCTTTCCGGCAGTAGTCGGTCGGGGTCGACCTGGTCCTCGAAACCGCGGAGAAAGGTCGCCCTTGCCGCGGCCGTCGTCTCGCGGGGGTCATGCGTAGCATGTAGCCGGTACGCCCCGATCCGGCCTCTTAGTCGGCGTTCTTGCGGTGAAAGCACAAAGACGGCCCTTCTACAGCCACCTCGCGCTCTACGCGTGGGCGGTGGAGGGCCGTCTTTCCCGACTTGGGATGCAGCGCTACGTCAGATGATAGCACTGCGCAGAATGGTCAAGTACTGCGCTCGCGCCGGATATATGCCTCGGGCGGCAGTGTGTCCTCGGACTCGGAGCGGGCATAGACACCATCGAGGTACAGCGGTGCAGTGCCTTCCTCGAACAGCTCGACAGAACCGCACCATGGGCACTCGATCCGTGCCGGTAGCTCACGCGGCGAGCTCTGGTAGTCCACGCGCGGACCGTCTGGAAAGGCCTGCCCGTGGGGCCGCTTGGAGCGGGGCGCATAGGGCCGCCGTAGATCGACGCCCTGGCACTCGATTCGAGGCGGTAGATGCCATCGGTGCCTTGTCGCCAGCCGCCGCCCCAGAAGCGCGGCAGGCGCGATTGTTCGCCGATGAGGCCGGCATCCCGTTCGGCCCTCTCGAGCCTGCGGCCGCAACTGCCGCACACGACGGTATCTGGCTGCTTCGGGTGAAACCGCGGGCCGCTCACAGCCGGTCTCCGACATTCACACGTCGGGCAGCGGCGACAGCTCGCTCTCGCTCCGCGGCCTTGCCGTAGCGGGACAGCATCTCGCGACTCGACCAGCCCGCGAGAGCCATGACCTCACCCTCCTGCATCCCACTCCGGAGTGCCTCGCTCGCGTACCAATGGCGAAAGGAATGGGCATGGATGCCGCTGACACCCGCCTCGCGGGTGCGGCGCTTGAGCATCTGCACGATGCCTGAGTCCGTCAGTCGACCTTTCTCGCCGAGCCATAGCCAGGGCAGGGCCACATGGGTGTGGCGCGGCCGGACGCGGAGGTAGCGGTCGATCGCTTTGACGGCTTTCGCCGAGAGGTAGCTGATCCGCTCGCGTCGGCCCTTGCCGCTGATGATGCGGATGATGCCGAGGTCCAGGTCGACGTCGTTGGTCGCGGGGTTGCGTGGGGTGTAACGGAGCCCGGCAACTTCGGAGAGTCGGGCACCAGTCGCGAGGAACGTGCGCAGGATCGCCGTGTCGCGCCGCTCGACGAAATCCTGCCCGCTGGATGCCGTAAGAAGCCGCCCAACATCGGTGTCGGACGGGATCGGGGGTGCGTGCTCAGGCAGTTTCGGCTTGCGCATCTTCGCCATCGGGTTGAGCTTGATCTCGCCTTCGTCCACGAGCCACGCGAAGAACGGCCGGATGCCGCTGTAGCGATTGGCAGCGGTGGTCGGCTTCCAGCGTGCGAGCTGGTCCTCGATGAACGCTTCCAGGTGTTCGCGGCGCATCGCGGCCACGTCGGTCGGCATGCCGCTCGCTTCCAGGAACAGAGCCAGGCGATCGAGGCTGGCGAGGTACGTGCGCTGCGTGGCTGGTGTCAGGTTGGCAGCGCGCAGATGACGCGCGAAGCTGATCACGTTACCGGTCATATCGCCGCGTGTGACAATCGACGGCACGGAAGGGGCTGAGCCCATTGCTTGAGGCTCCGACTAGAGGCTTGGAACGCTTCTAGTTTTACGCTCTCTGAGCGCTGTGGTCAAGCCCTTTCCGACTTTTACGCTCAATCCGAGCGTGCAATGTGCGCCCGTAGCTCAGTGGATAGAGCGGATGGCTTCGGACCATCAGGTCGCGGGTTCGAATCCTGCCGGGCGCGCCAAAGCTCAGAATTCGCGGCGGCCCACGAACCCCTCGACCACGCCGGACCTCGTAGCCTCGTACACCGCGATGCGTTGCCCACCGTGCGTGGTGAACGACGATGCTGGCCCCATCGGCAGCTCGAGCGCGCGCGATTCCGCCCAGCCGCGCGCCTTTAGGTCCGCCAGAGCCTTGTCCAGGTGCGGCACGCGGTAGATGAGGATCGGCTGGTCGCCTTCCACGTGGTCGGCCAGGAGCAGCGCCGGAGGTGAATCGGCCAGCCTGACCATCGCCACGCGAGTCCCCATGGCGTCGATCGCGAACACGAGCTCGGCGCCCAGGACATCGGTGAAATAGCGCACGTCGGCCGCGACATCGCGACTCGGCATGTAGACGAAATCGAGCTGCTCGAATGGAGTTCCCATGGCGCCAAAACGATACTCAGCCTGAGGCCGATAGACTCGGCCGACTGATGACACAACCGCAGGACGCCGCCGCGGACGCCCAGCGGCTCTTCGAGCAGGCAAGTCAGGCTGCCGAGCGCGGCGAATACGAGGTCGCGGCCGGGCTCTACTCGCGGCTGATCGGCAACTCAAACCCGACGATGCACGTGGCCGGCCTGCTCGGTCTGGCCGACTCGCGCTACCGCCTCGACGACGAGGAGGGCGCGCTCCAATCGTGGATCACAGCGACCCAGGGACCTGAGACGCCGTTGACCTGGCGAGCCTGGGTTGCGCTTGCCGGTGCGCGCGTGCGGCAGGCGGACCTTCCCGGCGCTGCGCGAGCCTATCGCGAGGCTGAGCGTCGCGCCCCGGCCGACGAACAGGCGGGCATCGCTGCACGCCTTGGCTGGCTGAACAAGGAGATGGGCAACTCATCGACGGCACAGCGCTACTTCGGCCGCGCCCGCGGTGACTCCCTTCCATTTGCGACGTGGGCGGTCATCGCGGTCACGAGCGCGATCGGTCTGTGGGCCATCCTGGCCCCGGGCGCAGCGGAGCCAGTTGTCAATCTGTTCCAGCTCGACAAGGAAGCCGTCCGCAATGGCGAGTACTGGCGCCTTCTGACCGTCGCCCTCGTTCACGATCAAAGGCTGCCCATCCACCTCTTGTTCAACATGTATGCGCTGTACATCGTGGGGCCGCTGGTTGAAGTGCTCTACGGACGGGTCCTGTTCCTGACGTTCTACCTGCTGGCCGCGGCCGGCGGCTCGGTAGCGAGCTACCTGGTCTTCCCGAACCCGTCGGTGGGCGCGAGCGGCGCGATCTTCGGTCTTTTCGGACTCCTGTTCGCGGCGAACTACATCCACAAGCCGGCGCTCGGCCGCCAGGCGGCCGGGATGACCCGGCAGATCGGCATGCTCATCGTCATCAACCTGGTCATCGGCTTTGCGTTCGGCGGCAGGATCGACAACGCAGCACACATCGGCGGACTGTTGGTCGGCGGTTGGCTGGGGCTCATAGTCGCGCCGCGCGGCACCGCAAACCTCGCGTCGCTCTGGCAACGAGCCTAGCAGACCTCGGCGCGGTTCAGGG
>JBPCLD010000184.1:0-5602 GCA_051003655.1 Candidatus Limnocylindrales bacterium
CGGGCGAAGTTTGGTCGGAGCTGGATGGCCCTCGTGTAGTGCGTTTCCGCGACCTGATAACCAGCCGCGTCGTAGGCAGTCGCCGACGCGACGCGCGCCTGTGCGTACTCGGCAGCGGCCGCGTCGTTCGTCTGGTGCGGCGGCGCGATCGCAGTCTGGGCGATCCACAGCAGCGCAACGATGAGCATGCCCGAGCCGACCGACAGGAAGCCCAGGCGACGCCAACGCCCGGTGACCGCCAGCGTCAGTCCGAACAGGTAGAGCGCAACAGCCAACATGGCGAGGATTGCCGTGTATCCCGCCGCCCTCTCGTCGAGGCGCGAGGCTTCCTCGTTCGCCGCATCCTGCAGCGCGTTGAGGCGCAGGCTGTCCTCGGAGGCAGCAGCAAAATAGCGCTGCGGGAACGTTGGGTCGCGCTCCTGTCCGAACTCGGACTGCGGATCAAGGTCCGATTGCCTGAGCGTCGCCTCGGCCAGGATTGCCCACCGCTGCTGCTCGAGCAAGAGCTCGTTCTGGCGCACCGCATCGGACGACGCGAACAGGCTGGCCAGCAACGCGTTGCCAGCCTGGGTGCGCTGCTCCACCCATCGTTCGAACGTTTCGAGCTCCACCTGCGCCTGCTCGCGCGAGCTCTGCGCGCTTGCGAGGGCCTGGAGGGCGAGTTGTTCCGCCTCGTCGCGATGGTCGCCGGCGAGATTCGCGGCGTCAGCCTGCAGAAAGCCGGCGACGGCCGCGACCAGCGTGGTGAACGCGATGACGATTGCCACCACGCCTGACAGACGGTCGTCGCGTGCCCCGGAATTCCTGTCGACTGTCATGCCAGCAGCTCGACGAGCACGAAGCCGACCGTCCCTACCACGACAAGAATTGCGCCCGTGGCGAAGAACATCTCGCGTATGCCTCGCCGAGCGCGGCTGACCTGGGCGATCGTCAGAAAGAAGAGGGCCGCGACCACGAAAGCCGCGACGCCCACGAGGCTGACCGAGCGCGCGTCAGCACGTGCTGCGAGTTCCGGCGTCCTTTGCGTGCGCAGCTCGCGCAGCTCCGCGTTGCCGTCGGCGAGGTTGCGCAGGACAAAGGCGGCGTCGTACTCCACGATGCCGTCGGCACTGAGTTTTATGCTTCCTGCCGCCAGGAAGAACGGCTTGACCGCCCGGGCAAGGTCCAGCCGCGCCTGCGCCTCCAGGTCGAGGATGTCGGCGGAGTCCGGATCGGTCTCGCGCAGAGTTTCCGCTTGTGCCGTCAGCTCGCGCGCGGCAAGGGCGTGCTCCTGGTATACGTTGACGAAGCGCAGGTCCTGGGCGATCAGCCCCTCCAGATCGCGCTCGATCTGCCCGCGGCGCGCTGCCTGCTGCACGGCAAGGCTGTCGTACCGCGACGCATCGATGGATGCGAGCGAGGCGCGCCAGGCCACGACGGCCGAGAAGACGGATGCAAAGCCGATCAGCACGGCCAGCGCGACCGAGAGGGCCTGCGGATGACCAACGGTCTGGCGCAGGCGTGACGGCGGCGTGACGCCTGGGGGCGGCGGCGTCGCGTCTGGGGGCGGCGGGGGCGGCGGCGGGGGTGTGCTCGCCGGCTCAATCGGGTTGACAGGGGTCGGGCGCGCGTCGCCTGGCGCAGGTGCGGCCGTGTTGTCCGGGATCGAGTTCTCCACGAGGGCGGCGAGGATACCGCGCCTCGACACAGCGGCCACGAGGTTTTGAGCCACCTTTCGGGCAACTGCAAGCCGTCTGCGGTGGCCGTTTGTCGATAGTGCGACTCGCCTGGCGTAGGTTGCTGGCCAGGAACCACTGTCTAGCGACGACTGATAACGCGAAGGAGGCCCGACATGGGCAAGATCGAAGCCTCGATCGAGGTCAACGTGCCGGTTTCAACGGCCTACAACCAATGGACTCAGTTCGAGGAGTTTCCGCGCTTCATGGACGGGATCGAGTCGGTAAAGCAGATCGACGATCGCACGCTGGAGTGGCACGCAAACATCGCGGGCAACGACGAGACGTGGACGGCCGAGATCACCGAGCAGGAGCCCGATCAGCGCATCTCTTGGAGGTCGACCTCCGGCGCGCGCAACGACGGCGTGGTCACGTTCGAACCGATCGATGAGAACCGGACCGGCGTAAGGCTAGAGATGGATTGGGAACCGACGGGCGCCGTGGAGCGAGTCGGGGACGCGCTCGGCTTCGACGAGCGGCAGGTAAAGGGCGACCTCGAGCGCTTCAAGAAGTTCATCGAGTCGCGCGGCACCGAGACGGGTGCTTGGCGCGGCGAGATCAAGGAGGGCACCACCGCATAGCGCCTGAGCGCCCTTGCCCGCAATTTAGTCAGCGGGTGACTGAACGGGCGGGCGAGACGGCCGATCGGCTCGAGAATCGCCGCAATTCATGCCGTCCGCGGACGTTTCAGTCACCGTAAGCATCGAAAGACCGCCGAGACGTCATTCACGGCCCGTTTGATCCTCGCCCGCGTTCCGTTCAGTCACCGGCTGCATAAGCTGCTGCCGGACGAGATCGGCCGGCGTGATCCCACCCACGGCGTGATGCAGCTCCCGTCGTGATCCAGCTCCCGTGTAGCATCGCGGCCTGATGGTCGTTACGACGCAGCCGGCGGGCATCGACGCGCTCTACGCCAGCGCGGAGCGTGACTTCGAGCGCTGGGAGGTCATCAAGGACCTCGTCGACGAGAGCATCGACCTTGCCCTGAACTACCGCCAGAGCGGGCACCCGGGCGGGTCGCGCTCCAAGGTCCACATGCTCCTGGCACTGATGCTTTCGGGCGGCATGCGCTGGGATCTCCTTCGGCCGTGGCGGCCGTTCGGTGACCGGTTCGTGCTCTCGGCGGGGCACACCGTCCCGCTCATCTACACGACACTCGCCGTGCTCAACGAAGCGTTCCGGGCACGCTTCGAGCGCGACCACGACGAGCGATTCGCCTTCCCCGATAACGGCCAGTGGGCCCTCACCTGGGAAGAGCTGCTCAAGCTGCGGCGCCGCGGCGGCCTCGCCGGCCATGCCGAGATGGAGGGCAAGACCCTCTTCCTGAAGTTCAACACCGGCCCGTCGGGCCACGGCATGCCTCCCGCCGTAGGCGAGGCGCTCGCGCTCAAGCATGCCGGTGCCGAGGAGGTCAAGGTCTTCGTCTTTGAGGGCGAAGGCGGATTGACGCCGGGTGGTGCTCACGAAGCCCGGCACACCGCCTGGGGCCTCGGTCTCAGCAACCTCGTCTTCATGATCGACTGGAACGATTTCGGCATTGACGAGCGCCCCCTGTCGGCGGTCGTCTACGGAACGCCGGAGATCTGGTTCGGCAGCTATGGCTGGCGGATCACGGGGACCGAGCATGGCTCGGAGTGGCCGGACGTCACCCGTGCCGTGCTGGATGTCGCGCGAGGCGAGAACCCAGGCAAGGTTCCATCAATGGCCTGGTTCAAGACGCGCAAGGGCCGCGGCTATGGCAAGTACGACTACAAGAGCCACGGCAGCCCGCACGCCGTCAACTCACCCGAGTTCTGGGCAATCCGCCACCTGTTCATGGACAAATATGCGGACCGGTACGGCGTCGAGTACGACGGTGTGGATGAAGTTGTGCCGACCGATTCGGCCCAGCGCGAGGCGCAGGCACGGGCGAACTTCCAGCAGGTCATGAGCGTCTTCCGCAAGGATCCCGAGCTGACCGACTGGCTGACCGACCGTCTGCTCGATGTCGCGGCAAGCGTGCCGGACCAGGTCGACGGGTTCAATCTGACCGACGGCGGCGCGATCTTCGACGACAACCGGCTGTTCGACGCACGCACCTATCCGCCCGAAATCTGGAAGCAGCCCGGTGACAAGCAGCCCAACCGCGCCGCGCTGGGGGCATGGGGCGCATATGTGAATGCCTTCGCCAAGAAGGAATATGACCGACCGCTGTTCATCGGCGCATCCGCGGACTTGGCCGAATCGACGAACCTCGCCGGCTTCGGCAAGGACTTCGGAGACATGCCCGGGTGGGGCTGGTACGAGCGCGACTCCAACCTTGGCGGGACGGTCCTCCCGACGCAGATCACCGAGTTCGGCAACGCGGGACTGGTCGCCGGCCTCGCGACCGTCAACATGGCCGACGACCCCTTCAGCAAGTTCAACGGTCTGTGGGGCACGTGCTCCACGTACGGCTCATTTTCATACCTGAAGTACGGGCCGATGCGTCTGTTCAGCCAGCTCGCTCAGGACTGCGAGCTGAAGGTCGGGAAGCTGCTCTGGATCGTCGGGCATGCCGGCCCGGAGACTGCCGAGGACTCGCGAACCCATTTCGGGATCTTCGAGACGTACGTCACGCAGCTCTTCCCCGAGGGCCACGTCATCGACCTGCATCCGTGGGAGTACAACGAGGTGCCGGTGGTCCTTGCGGCGGCGATGTCGGCGGACGTGCCTATCGTCGCGCTCCATGTCACCCGACCGGCGATCGAGATCCCCGACCGAGACGCGCTGGGCGTCCCGTCCCACTTCGAGGCAGCCCGCGGCGCATACGTCATGCGTGATTTCCGGGAAGGCGAGACGCGCGGCGGCACGGTGTTCGTCCAGGGCACCACGACGACCGCCAACCTGATCAGGGTCCTGCCACAGCTTGACGAGCGTGGCCTCAACGTGAAGATCGTGGCCTGTATCTCACCGCAGCTGTTCCACATGCAGGACGGCGACTACCAGGAGTCGGTCTCATCGACAGCCGACCGATGGGACGGCATGGCGATAACCAACCGCGCCTTCAAGACCATGCATCACTGGGTCGAAGGACCGCTGGCCGCCGATTACTCGCTCTCGTCCGACTGGGACAACCGCTGGCGGACCGGTGGCACGGTCGACGAGGTCATCGACGAGGCACACCTGGGACCGACGCACATCGTCGACGCCATCCAGCGCTTCGTGGCCGAGCGCGACCAGCGCGTGGCGCGACTACGCGAGATCGCTGAGGTCGCCGCCAGGCACTAGCCGCCTCTAGCCGGCGACTATCAGCGCCACCCCGAGCACCACTACGACGGCGCCGGCCACTCTCGCCGGGCCGACCCGCTCGTGGAGCAGCAACGCGCCCAGGACGACGGCAATTACGACGCTGACCTCGCGCACCGCGGCCACGCTCGCCGCGGGCGCCATCGTCAGCGCCACCAGCACGAGGGCGTAGGCGCCGACCGTGGCGATGCCGCTGGCCACGGTCGCTGGCTGCAGGGCGGCTCTCAGTCGCGGCACGCCGCCGCGCGACGCCACGAACGCGACCGAAGCGATGGCCGGCGCAATCAGGATCAGGGCGACGTACGTGACCGGGTCTGCATATCGGACGCCCTCCTTGTCGACAAGGGTGTAGCCGGCGATCGACGCTGCGACGGCCAATGCCATCGCCACGTCCGACCATCTGGCGCCGCCTCTCAGGCCACGCACGAGGATCACGCCAAGCCCGACCAACGCCACGCCGCCAGCCTGCGCCACCGACGTGGCCACGCCCAGCACCACCACGGACACGATGAGCACGATCACCGGCGCAGTCCCGCGTGCAATCGGATAGACGAGGCTCATCTCGGCGCGGCCGTAGGCGGAGGTGAGCAGCCAGAAGTAGACGAGCTCCAGCACCGAGG